>JACMJD010000232.1 GCA_014380825.1 Phycisphaerae bacterium
CGACGCCAAACCGCTTCCGCAGGGGCCCGGGCATGTTGCGTTTGAAAACGTGACGTTCGGATATACGCCGGAAAAACCGGTGCTGCATGATGTCACGTTCCAAGCCGAAGGCGGCAACGTGATCGCGATCGTCGGCCCGACCGGCGCGGGCAAGACGACGCTGGTCAACCTGATCGCGCGGTTCTATGACCCGCAGCACGGCCGCATTGTCATCGACGGAATGGACCTGCGCGATGCGACGCTCGCCAGCCTGCGAACGCAGGTCGCGTTCGTGTTTCAGGAAACGTATCTGTTCAGCGATACCGTCAGCGCCAACATCGCGTACGGCCGCCCCGGAATCAGCGAAGGGGAGATCGAAGCGGCGGCGCGGTTGGCGCAGGCGCACGAATTCATCGAGACGATGCCCAACGGATACAGAACCGTTCTGCGCGAAGGCGGCGCGAATCTATCCGGGGGACAAAAGCAGCGGCTAGCGATCGCCCGCGCGATTGTCTCGAATCCGCGCTGCCTGATCCTGGACGACGCGACCGCGGCGATCGATCCGGAGACCGAAGACATGATCCGCCGGGCGATGCATTTCGTGATGCGCGGGCGAACGACGTTCATCATCGCGCATCGCATCAGCACGGTGAAACGCGCGAACCTCGTGATCGTGCTCGAGCATGGCCGGATCACACAACTGGGCACGCACGATCAATTGATGGAAGAGTCCGGGCATTATCGTGACATCGCAATGGCGCAGCTTTACGGCGACGAGGAGGCGGACGACGAAGGTGCACCGCAGCTAAAGGGCGATCGGCCGTCGCACATGGATCGAATTCACAGCGAAGTGGAAGTCGCCGTTGCAACCGCGGAAGCTCGGCCGACGGATGAATCATCGGAGCCGATCGGCAAATGAGCCTTCTGCGCACCATCCTCACCGGCCGGCGCCCAGTCACCGCGATGAGCAGCGCGGCTGCTGCACTGGTTCAACCCGCGCCGATCGAGATGGATGATGAGCAGCGCTATCGCCCGATCGACTGGGTGCTCGTTCGCCGATTGCTGCGAGAGCTGTCGCCATACCGATTTCAGTACGCCTTGGGCGTCGCCCTGGGACTGGTCCACGTGCTGCTCGACATGGCCGGGCCGGCGTTCATCGCGCACCTGATCGACTATTGCACCGGCTACATCCGCAAGACAAAAAACGTCACCGAATCGCAGGCGATTAACCACGTGCTGCTGATCATGCTGATCTGGACGATGTCGTTCGTCTTCTCGGTCGCGCTTCAGCGCTTGTGCATCATCATCCTCACTCGCGCCGGCGAGAGTGTGCAATTCGACATTCGCCAGAAGCTGTTCTCGCATTTGCAGCAGCTCTCGATGAGCTACTTCGACAAGACGAAGCTCGGCCGAATCATCAGCCGGATGACCAGCGACATTAACGCGATGCGAGAAGTAAACGTGTGGGGCATCTGGCGAATCGCGTACAGCATCAGCCTGATGACCTTCGCGGTGATCGCGATGATCATCCTGTGCGATTGGCGCCTGTTGCTGTCGGTCTCCTGGCTCGCGCCGACACTGTTGATCATCAACCGCGTGTTCCAGAAAAAGGCCGGCGCGATGCACCAGGTGGCGCGCGAAGGCTGGACGCGCGTCAGCACGAACCTCGCTGAGAACATCACCGGCATGCGCGTGGTGACGGCGTTCCATCGGCAGGATCCGAACCTGGATGTGTTCAATCGTCTTCAGGACGACAACACGGTGAACAACGTGCGCGTATCGCGGGTAGTCGGCATCTATCAGCCGCTGCTGCAAGTGCTGGGCTACATCGGGCGGGCGATCATCCTGTTGTATGGCGGTTATCTGGTCGCCAACGGTCAGGTGCAGATCGGCGCGGTGGTGCTGGCGTATTTTTATCTCAGCCAGTTTATGGAACCGGTGCTGGCGCTCGGTGATTTCTACAACCAACTCATGCAGGCGATGGCGGGCGGCGAGCGCGTGTTCAGCCTGCTGGACACCAAGCCGGAGGTTTCCGATCTCCCCAGCGCGCACGCGATGCCACGCATCGTCGGCCAGGTGAAATTCGAGAACGTCACGTTCGGCTACAACCCCGATCGGCCAGTTCTGCACGACATCAACTTCACGGCCGAATCGGGACAGATGTTTGCGCTGGTTGGCTCTACCGGCAGCGGGAAGAGCAGCATCGTCTCGCTGATCGCGCGCTTCTATCAGCCGCAGCAGGGTCGCGTGCTGATCGACGGAACCGATATCCGCCACGTCACCGGCGAATCGCTGCACAA
>JACMJD010000233.1 GCA_014380825.1 Phycisphaerae bacterium
CAGGTTCAGCCGCTGCTGCTGGCGTTGCCGCAGCCTGCGGACGATGACGTGCCGGTGGGCAAGGACGACAGCGAAAACGTCGAGATCAAAAAGTGGGGCAGCGTCCGCACGTTCGAATTCGATGCGAAGGATCACATCACGCTCGGCCAGAAGCTGGGCATCATCGATTTCGAGCGCGGCGTGAAGCTGGCGGGCTCGCGCAGCTATTTTCTCGTCGGCGATGGCGCACTGCTTCAGCAGGCCGTCCTGCGGCTCGCGCAGGACATGATGTTGGAGCGCGGCTTCATCCCGCTGGCGGTGCCTGTGCTCGTGCGCGAAGAGCCGATGCTCGGCACCGGCTATTTCCCCCTCGGCCGCGAGCAGGCATACGAGATGAGCAACGAGGATCCGCCGAAATATCTCGTCGGAACCAGCGAAGTTTCGCTCACCGCGTTTCACATGAACGAGACGCTGGAGCGAAAATCGTTGCCGCGAAAATACATCGGCATGAGCTCGTGCTTCCGTCGCGAGGCCGGCACCTACGGCAAAGACACGGCCGGGCTGTATCGCGTTCATCAGTTCGATAAAGTCGAGCAGGTGATTATCTGCCGGAACGATCGCGAAGAATCAAAGGCCTTCCACCAGGAGATTTTGCAGAACGCCGAAGACGTGCTGCAGAAGCTGAACCTCGCGTACCGAGTCGTGAAGGTCTGCACCGGCGACCTCGGACAAGGACAGGCCGCGAAGTTTGACATCGAAACGTGGATGCCGTCGCGCAAGAGCTATGGCGAGACGCACAGCGCCAGCCGCTTCTACGACTTCCAGTCCCGGCGGTTGAACCTGCGTTATCGCGGCGAGCACGGCAAGGTGCAGTATTGCCACACGCTGAACAACACGGTCATCGCCACGCCGCGCGTGCTGATTCCGATCATCGAGAATTATCAGAACGCCGACGAGAGCGTGACAATTCCTGAAGTGCTTCGGCCATATATGGGTGGCCGGGAAAAGCTTGAACGGATCGGGTGAGACACGCCGATAACGTTAAGTTCAATATGACGCAGCCTTTTCCAGATCCTGGATGTCCGCCGCCAATGCACGCGCCCGCGCGGAAAGAATACAACGCGCTCAGCGCGCTCGTGCTCGCGCCACTGTTCTACAAGCCGCTGTATCGGGATGTCGCGCGCAATTGGCGTGGCATCGGTGCGCTGTACCTCTTGCTGTTGATCGCGATCACCGGCGCGATCACGGCGGCGAAGTATCATTATGACTTCAAAAACTTCGCGCGCGATGAATTGCCCGCCGCGTTGCAGGATGTGCCGCCGGTCTCAATTCGTGACGGTGTCTTGTCGTCGCCGGTAACGCAGCCGTATCAGATCGTCGACAAGCAATCGGGCAAACCACTTGTGGTGATCGACACGACCGGCACGATCACGTCGCTGAAGGATACGCCTGCGTTCGCGCTGCTGACCAAGAGCGAACTGCATTACCGCGACAATAGCCAGATCAAGATTCAGGATCTCTCGCAGATTAAATCGTTCGACATGGATCGTCAGAGAATCCAGAGATGGGCGGGCACACTCGGTAACTGGATGGGCCCCGGATTGTTTGTCATCTTTCTGATCTTCGGGTTCATCTATCGTCTGATCCAGGCGCTGCTCTACGCGCTACTGGGGATGGCTTTCGCCGCGATGTTCGGTGCGAGGCTGAGGTATCAGCAGTTGATTCGCCTGGCGATCATTTCCGTCACGCCGGTAATGCTGCTGGATACGGTGTTCGACGTGATTGGTGTCAGCATTCCCTTCTTCTGGCTGATCTGCTTTGCGATCGCGATGGTGTACCTGGCGATCGCCGTGCAGGCGAATGCGGACGACTCATCGCAGCGCCCCGGCGGGTTCGAGGTGTACACGCCACCCTCGCCGACGATGGGGCGGCCGACGGGGATGTGATCGACGACCCGCGTCGCGTCAGTCCCACGCCGCGCCGTCTTTCCGCGCGCCGCAGATGTGGACGCTCATGCCAAGAGCGTGGGCCATTGTCGCTTTGGCGAGCATCGCGCGATCGGCTGACTCGGGCGTGTTCGCG
>JACMJD010000234.1 GCA_014380825.1 Phycisphaerae bacterium
AACTCGCCGAGCTTGCGGCCTATCCGTCGCAGTCGGCCCATGACAACGGCGAGATCTCCGTGCCGGTTACTTCGCGCACGCGTTCGCTTGAGCAATCGACAGGCGCGCGCGTATTGCAACTTCAACGCGACGCGCTCCGCGTTCTCCGCCCGCATCAAGGCGAGAATCCCCGATCGCTGAATGCACATGTCGAGAGTCATGAGGAGCCTCCGGTCGGGTGAGAAAACGCGCGCCGGGCAACATGCCCCGGCGCGCTGGAGGGGAGAAAATGCGCCGCTGCCGAGTCGGAATTCGAAAGATGCTGGCCGGGCTCGGGCAGGACCCGGCCAGCGGGCTGAGGGGCATGACTGTTCAGCGATTTCTGGTTTGAGGCGGCGGGCGTGCCGCTGCTCGCCGCTGCCGTTCCGCCTCCGCCATCGCAATCAGCGCGGCGAGCTCGGCGGCGAGGTGACCCGGCTCCACTTGGTAGAGCTCGATCAGCTTCTCCGACGTGCGCCGCCACCAGTCCCCGAACTTCCGTGGGTGACATCCGACCGCGTCCGACGCGGCCTTTGTGTCGAAGAGCCAATCCGCGCGACGATCCTCCGTGATCGAGCGAACCTTCTGCTCGATCGCTGACATTGTTCTCCTTCTCGAATTTCCGTTTGACCTTGATCTGTTTCAGGAAACCGCGAACCACATCCAGCCGCCCGCGCATCAGCGAAGCGAGAGCACTCAGTTGGGCTTCGAAACTTGCCAAGCCACCGCAATCATCGATCGCGCAGAGCGCGGCGAAGAGCTCGCGTCGCGTAAGTTTCAGCCAGCCCAGAGCGACCGTCGCACCCTGTTCAGGCGAAGTCACCACGTGGTGACTTTTTGTTGAAATTTTCTTTTTCGTGACTTGGCGCGGCGAAGTCACCATCTGTCGCTGGCGCGGCTCTGATACGTTGCGGGCATGGGTTACACTCGGCTTCATGCTCGACCTCCCGAAACTGCTCGCGGCCATCGCCGAACTAGAGCGGCGGGCATTCGGGCCATTTCCCGAATCGCAGGTTCGACAGGTGCAGGCGCATCCCCCCGCCAACCCTGTTCGCTTAGAAGACGTGCTGCAAAAATCAGATGCCGAACAACCACTGCTCCAGTGGCTGAGTTGGGATGCGACATTCGAGGATGCGAAGCGGGCGTTCGTAGCCTTTCACAGGGCGACCGCGTGGGCGATGGCAGACAACCCGGACGACGCTCAGTGTCGGGAGGCGCTTCGAATTCTTCGCGAGGAACCCAACGCCAAATCTTTGATCCGCCTTGCTCTCGGTCTGCCGCCAGCGTCGCAACCGTGACGAGGTCCACTGTATTGCGCAGGCCGACCGAGCCGGCGAACCGCGTCAGCAGGACAAGGGCATCCGGCGCAAGCGGTATCGTGTTGCGGCTGAACATTTCGGCGATCACTTCCCGACTGAACACGTACGGCCTCCGATTAGTGAACGTCCCGCTTCAAGAGCCCGTTCTTTCGCGCGGCCATCGCCGTGCGGCAGATTTCCGAGACCACGTCCAGCGCGGCCTGTTGTTTGATCAGTGCGTTGAATGCTTTGCGGAGCGGCTTCAGCTGCGCGGGGGTGAGTCGCTCTGCCTTCGCGGCGATCTCGATTCCCATTTCGATGGCGCGATCCGGATGCGTGAGAAGCGCATCGACGGTGTAGCTTGGGCAGTTGTTGTAAATCCAGTCCGACACGAAATCGGTGATCGCGTCCCGAATCTTCTGCTCGGCGGATGGTTCACGCTTGCGTTTCTTAGCCATCGATCAGCCCTTCCTTTTCAACATTGCGTCGCCCGCGCGCTTGATCTCCGCGCGTTCCCGCTTCGCCCACTCCGGTTCAGTCTGCTTGTTCAAGCCGCCGTCGATGCTCATCCGCAGCAGTTCGCGTTTGATGATCTCGGCGTAGCGCGGCGATCGTTCGATGAGGACGCACTTGCGACCGGCTCGAAGCGCGGCGCGGGCCGTCGTGCCCGTGCCGCCGAAAGGATCGAGGATCGAATCGCCGACCTCGGTGAAGCATTTCACGGCGCGGGTAACGAGTGCGACCGGCAGTTGAGTTGGAATGCCAGGATCGGGCAGGCGTTCATCGAACGTGCCGCAGAGGCGCGAGAAGTCCCACAGCGCATCGGGGACCTTGCCGTCCGGGTTCGCACGTTTGTCGTTGTAGATCGTCGTGCGTTTCGACTCGGTCAGGATCGACGCGGCGTCGAACATGAAGCTGGAGGCGTGCTTGGTGGCGTACCAGATGAAGCGGCACGTGCGACCGAAGTTGAACTTGCCCGCCTGCCCGAACGATTCGTGCCACACGATCAGGCGACGGATGAACAGCCCGGCGTCTTTGATGATCTGGCCGGACTCGATCACGTGTTCTTCGGGCATCATCAGACAGAGCGTGCCGTCCATCGTCAGAAGTTCCCGCCCCTCTTGGACGACGCGGCGGATCATGTTGTAGTACTTCGTCGGCGACAGATCATCGCGGGTCGGATCGTCGAGATACTTGAACTTAAAGTTGTACGGCGGGTCGGTGAAGATCAGGCGGAACTTCCCGCGCGGCAGCGTGGTCATTTTCTTGACGGCGTCGCCGACGATCACGCTGAAATCTTCCGCCTTGAACGCGCGGCCACTGAGCGAAGCGGCCTTGGCTTGTTGAACTCGATCAGCGCGTTTCACTTCGCGGATCGCGCGGGTGATGACTTGCTTGCCTTCGAAGCATTCACGAAAGAGCTTCGCATTGCGTTCGAACAGCACGCGCGCATCCGAAACGTAGCGGCCACTAACGCCGAACAACCCGCCCGCCAGATCGCGGGATTGGGAATGGGTAGGAATTGGTTCCTTCCCTTTCCCGCCCTCGCTCATGCGCGACTTGGCGAGATCCTCGAAATGCGGCAGGAAGTTCACGGCAGCGCACGCCTTCTGCGTGTCGGTCATGTTGCGATGGTTCGCCCGGCTGTACACGAGCGCGATCGCGTCGGCGTCGGTGCCTTTGAATTTTCGGGTGATCGGTCTCAGCTTGAGTTCGAGCACGGCGCGGTAGCGGTTGCGGCCGTCGAGGATGTCACCGTGGAAAAGTTCGATCGGATCGCGTTGGCCGTTGGCGGCGATGTCGGCCTTGAGGCTCTCGAATTCCGGCTCCGACATCATCGGGAGCATTTCGGCAAACTTGTGCGGCTTGAGCTTCATCTCACCTTCCCTGGTCGATGGCCCACGGGGCGGGGCGGTCCGGTCGTGCCTCGCCGCCCGCCCTCGTGGCCCTACAGTTTTTCAGGCCGGTGCCTTCGCGCGTGTCGATGGACGATTAGTGCGACCGCGTGTGCGGCGTTGCTGCAACGCGCGCTTGATCTCCGCGCGAACCCAGTCGCTTGGTTTGCGATCGGAGTCCTTTGCTGCTGCGCGGACGGCGGGTAGCAACTCGTCGAAGCGGATAGTCAGTCGTCCATCGCCAGCCATTTTCAACCTCCAATCGGACATTGTCGGACATAATCGGACACCATCGTACACAAGTCAAGCGCGAATCGCGGGAAAAGCGATTGATG
This sequence comes from Phycisphaerae bacterium, assembly GCA_014380825.1. The sequence continues at coordinate 3,547 of JACMJD010000234.1, forward strand.
CCTGCTGCTTCCTGCTGGAGAGTGGTGGGTGAACGAATGGCGCAGCACTTTGGCAACTGGCTGAGGAGGGAAATCGCCGCGACTGGTCAAACGATCAGAGACTTCGCGAAGCGCGCCGACGTCTCGCGTTCACGCTTGAACGACTGGCTTAAAGCGAAGCGCCCCGACATGCGCGGTGACACCGTCGGCAAAGTTGCCAAGGCGCTCAACACGACTGTTGATGTAGTGCTCAACAAACTTGGAAAGCGCGAATTGAACGAACGGCCGAACGACGCATACAACCTCGTCATCGAGTCGGAAGATGGCATCGGCGTTTTCAATTTACCGATCGCCGCATCAGGATGGTCCGAGCTCACAGGCGAGGGCCGCGCCGCATCACTGCCGACGAAACGCAAAGGCTGGATGATCGTAAAAGTTCAAGGCGATTCGATGCAACCCAGGTGGGGCAACGGCCAAAGCATCCTGTTTCGAATCCTTCATCCGGACGAGGATCATCCGGTGGTTGGTCAAGATTATTTTTTCGTGCGCAGCGACAACGCCGGCACATTCAAACGCCTCGTCTCGATGAATGACGATGAGTTTCAACTGCGTGCCATCAATCCGAAATACACGAAGCGCATGCCGGTAGCGCGCGATGAAGTCGTGATGATCGCGGAGGCGCGGTGGGTAGTGACCGAACCAAAACCAGAGGTCTAGATGCAACAGCCCGAGTCAGTCGGGCAGCCACAGGGAAGCGGGCTGCGTTGTGAGTCAGGGACGGCATCGATCGAGATCCGAAAACTTTACGGGGGAGAAGAAATCCCGCCGGGCTCGAAGGCGGTTGAGGATCGCGTGCTCGCACGATACGTCCCGCCGGGCACGAGGCATGAGCCGCACGGCGTGCCGCCGATCGGAATCATCGGCCTGCCCGCCGGATGGGTAATGGAGGAACTTTTCGACGGGGTCGAAGAGTTGCGCGTGCTGCCATTTCGCTATCCGCTTTACTCTCGCGCGTACGCCTTGCATTGCGGTGATCGCCTTTGCGCTGTGCTTCGCAACGTTCAACCATTTGACCTCTCACTTGGTAATCAGGTGGTCGTGCAATACAACGAATCCTTCGATTGGACTGCGGTCTTCGGCACGCTGGTCAAAGTCGGAACGACGGAATTCCGATTGCGGTCGCCGGACAGCGATGAAACCGAGATCGATCACGAGAAGATTCATTTCGTCGGCAAAGTGATGTGCTGGTGGGACGAAGCAGCACGATCAGATGTCGAAGGAGCATGTGGCTGAGCAGGGAGGCAAAGCCCGGTGGATCGGAACCAACTTCAATCTCGCCTACGCTCGGTGCAGCGGCCCCGAGCGATCGCGCTGGTAGCGGGACTGGTCATTGTCGCCGTGATCGCCGTGACCCTATGGCGCGGTGCGCAACAGGAAATCCGCGACGCGCGGGAAAAAGACGCGAGAGTGGAAGCGCAGTCTCGCCGGTTTAGAGAGTTGGTGAATGAGGGGGAGAAGTTCGCGGAAGAGATGCACAGAGTAACGCGCGAAGCGCAGGACAATATCGACTCGCGGCGTTCGCCGTGAGCGATTGCTTGACAAGGACGCTACGGCTCGCTTAGATGAGTGCCGACAACGTGATCGTCGCAGGCCCTACAGACGAAGCGACGAACACTTCAAAGGTGAAATGGCCCACGGGACGCCCCTCGGTTTTCGAACCGCTGGTGTGACGCGTGGGTTTTCTTTTGCCCACTTCGTGCCAGCGGTTAGCCAGGAAGGCGAACCGCGATGGCCGGCACGGATGCACATTTCAATCCTACTGATCTGCGGCTTGGCCTCGCGGCCCGCCTCCTCCCCTTCGCTAACTCCTTTTTCACCGCAGCTCGCGCGCGCGTTGTAGCGCGAGCGACACAACGCCAGTCCGGCGCGGCGAGGGCTCATAACCCGACCGCCGCGCCGGACAGTTTCACTTCGATAAACACTTTTCACGTTGGCGAAACCGGCACGCTGCTGCGCGTCGGGAGTAGCGGTTCACTTTGGCGCGGCGGCAATCGTGCCGCCGCGCCTTCACCACTGGAGGCAGCCATGAACGTGTTCGCTCGCATCTTCATTTCTCGAAAAGTTTGGGTCGCGATCGGCGCGATGGCGCTAACGCTACTCGCTGTCGCCAATCTCGATCCTGAGAAGTGGACGCCCGTCGTCACTGCAATCGTGACGCTCGCCGGCGTTGTCATCGCCGCGATCGGCTACGAAGACGGTGCGGAGAAATCCAACCCAAGCAACGCCGCCAAGCTCGCGGTGGCGTTGATGCTTTCGCTAGCGTTCACCAGCGGCTGCGCGAACGATCCGACATCGCGATGGGCGCAGTCACGCGACACGCTCACCCTCACGCAGAACTCGATCATGCGGGCGCACGACATCGAAATACTCAGCGATGCCGATTTCGTTGCGCTCGATCCGTTCGTGAAAGCGGTGCGCGGCGCACTGGAAAAGGCGCAAGCACATCTCCCGAACGGCGGCGAGGCGTTCGATTTCTACATGAAGCTGACTGACGACACGCTGAGTCGTCTCAGCAATCTCAAACCCGTGGAGGCCACCAATGTTCGCGGAAATTCTCGCAGCGATACGTCAGGCAAACGAATTGAAGGCGTTCATCCTTCGCCAATTCGCGCTGAGCCAAGCGCAAGGGAAGTTCACGGACGAGCAAGTCGCGCAAATCAAATCGGAAGCGCAGATTTCGGACGCCGCCTGGGACGCGGAGGTCGAGGCTGCGAAATCCCGGCTCGCGACATCGTGATCGTCTGAACGCAGTGGAACGGTGCGCATCGTGGCCGGGCGGCA
>JACMJD010000235.1 GCA_014380825.1 Phycisphaerae bacterium
CTTCGGCACCGGCCTGCGTGAAGCGGAAGATGTTGTCGATGAACAGCAGCGTGTCAGCGCCAGTTTCGTCGCGGAAGTACTCGGCCATCGTCAGCGCGCTCAGGGCGACGCGAAGACGCGCGCCCGGCGGTTCGTTCATCTGGCCGAACACCATCACCGTTTGATCGATGACGTGCTTGCCGGTGTTGCCGATCTGCGCTTCCTGCATTTCCAGCCACAGGTCCGTGCCTTCGCGCGTGCGTTCACCCACGCCGGCGAACACTGAGTAACCGCCGTGCTGTTGCGCGATACGCGCGATGAGTTCCTGGATGACGACGGTCTTGCCGAGTCCAGCGCCGCCGAACAGTCCGGCTTTGCCGCCGCGGAGGAACGGCGTGAGCAGGTCGATCACTTTGATGCCGGTCTCGAAGACTTCGGCCTTGGGCGTTAGATCCATGAACAGCGGGGGCTCGCGGTGAATCGGGCGACGTTCTTTCACGTCGACCGGGCCGCGGTTGTCGATCGGCTCGCCGAGCAGGTTGAACACGCGGCCGAGGGTTTCTTTACCGACCGGTACAGTGACCGGTCCGCCGGTGTCGACGCAATCCATTCCGCGGCGCAGGCCGTCGGTGGAACCGAGCGCGACGGCGCGAACTTTTCCGCCGCCCAGGTGTTGCTGCACTTCGCCGGTCAGCGTGCCGCGCTTGCCGCCGTATTCACCTTCGACGGTCACGGCGTTATAGATGGACGGAAGTTTGTCTTCCGGAAATTCGGCGTCAAAGGTCGACCCGATGACCTGCGTAATTTGTCCGGTGGCTTTGGCGCTGGAAGGAACAGCAGTGTGGGTGGCGACGGCAGTCATGTCGAATCCTCAATTAGCGGCAATGAGCCGGCCCGTCCTCGGGCCGACAACGGTCACGAAACTTCAGGGCCGGGGATTGTACAGTTCCTTCACAAAGGCTCAAGGATCGACGACTTACACAACGGTCGCGAGTTCCCGCCGTTGGCTAGCCAGGCCGCCATTTCGATCGTCACCGCTCGACCGTCGCCGAGTGATCGCGAGCTCCCGACATCCAAACGATCGGCAGGCAAGATGTTCGGATTCGCGCGACGGCGCAAAACACGCTTGGTGTTTTCGTCATGTTAAGGTAGCATGACTCTGTTCCTTTGTTCCAGCCGCCTTAACCAACCGAATGGCGGCGATGTTCGGTCGTTCAACTCAAACTAACGAGTTCCATTGAAACGCTGCGAAATGGAACGCGCATCGATTTGATCATGTGGCGGCCGTTCGTTTGGGTCGCGCAGGAGTCAGATCAGGGAGCATCAGGCTATGCAGTCATCACTCGGTCGGCACGGCGTACGCGCGCGCACCGCATTTACGCTCGTGGAGTTGTTGGTCGTCATCGGGATCATCGCCGTCCTAATTGGCGTCCTCCTTCCCGCACTCAGTAAGGCCCGCGCTCGAGCACAGACCGTCGCGTGCCTCGCAAATCTCCGCTCGATCTCCCAAGCGTGCGTCAACTACACGGTCGAATACAAGGGCAGCTACCCGTTCGGCTTCGCCTTCAACAAATTCAAGCCGGCCGATGGTAGACCCGCAGGCGCTGACTCTAGCTACATCACCTGGTTCAGTTCCTGCGACAAATACATGAAGGCTCGGGAAACCGAGATCGTCCTGCTGGATGCCAACTCGGGTTTCTACGACGGCGCCACGCGTCGCGTGTTCAACGCCGCCTTCAAGTGCCCTGCGGTCGATACGGGCACCTTCAAGCAGCAAGTGCATTACTTCAATCACGGCGTGGTCATGCCGCAGATGACGTTGGAACTGCCGACGATGTTCCGCGGCACTGTTCCGCCGCTCCGGGGACCCGCCAAGGTCAATCAGGTGTATCCCGACACGGCATTGTTCTGGGACACTCCGGTCTTCTCCGACGCCGCCAGCGTCACGCCGGCCATGTTCTGGAGCGGCGCGGGTGATCACACGTCAGCCGGCTACGCGCCGTTCTGTACGATAATTGACGACAACGAAGCATCGCCAAGTGCGGAAAATGGCCTGCTCTGTCACCCGGAACTCCCCGAACGCCGATTCCGCGGCTCGACCGGCGACCGATTCGCAGGTTCGACGAATCCGCTCAAGGCTCCCAGCGGGCCGATCGCCTGGGCGAGTGACGAGTTCATCACGTCGATGAACCTCGGATATACGTCGGGCAACATCGACTTTGGTGGCGGCACCGTTTGGAATATCGGCAATGCCCGCTTTCGCCACAACGGCTTGGGCTGCAATGTCGCGTTCGTCGACGGTAGCGTCCGAACGCTGTACCTCAATTCGCGTCGCACCGTTTCCGGCAGCGGAGCCAGCACTTACAACGACACCGAGTTCCGCCGCTACATGCTCATGATCAAATGGCCCAGCGGAACTGGGATCAAAGATACGCTTAGTTACCAAACGAACTAAGTTAGGCAACAGTTCGTTCGGCAGGCATTTTCACCGCACAGGGAGCAAGACATGCATTCGTCACTCGATCGAAGACGCGCTAGCGCGCGCCCCGCGGCGTTTACGCTCGTTGAGTTGTTGGTGGTCATCGGCATCATTGCCGTGTTGATCAGCGTGCTGCTGCCGGCGCTCAGCAAAGCGCGGCTTCGAGCACAGACAGTTGCATGTCAGTCAAACCTCCGCCAAATCGTGCAGGCGTGTGTCAACTACACGGTTGAATACAAAGGTAGCTACCCGTTTGGCTTCGCATTCAACAAGTTCAATCCGGCCAACGGTCGTCCGTCCGGCAGCGACTCCAGCTACATCACCTGGTTCAGCTCCTGCGACAAATACATGAAGTCGAAGGAGACTGAGAATATCCTGCTGGATGCAAACTCCGGCTTTTACGACGGTGCCACGCGCCGTGTGTTCAGTGCCGCATTCAAGTGCCCCACGGTGGATGTCGGCACCTTCAAGCAGCAGGTGCATTACTTCAACCATGGCGTCGTCATGCCGAACATGCCATTGGAGTTGCCGACGACGTTCCGCGGCACTGTCCCAGCGCTGCGCTCACCCGCAAAAGTCAACCAAGTTTACCCCGACACGGCGTTGTTCTGGGACACGCCAGTATTTTCCGAAGCCGCCAGCGTCACGCCGGGAATGTTCTGGGGGACCGATCACTCGAGCACCGGCTATGCCGCGTTCTGCACGATGATTGATGACAATGCTCCCGCGTTGAATGGTGAGAACTGCCTGCTCTCGCACCCGGAACTGCCCGAGCGCCGATTCCGCAGCGCAACTGGTGACCGATTTGCCGGCTCCACCAACGTACTGAAAGCGCCGAGCGGCCCGATCGCCTGGGCCAGCGATGCGTACTTGATTGCCCTTGGCTTCGCCTTCTCGCAGAATACCGATTATGGTGGCGGCACCGTGTGGAACCCCGGCAATGCCCGCTTCCGCCACAATGGCTTAGGCTGCAATGTCGCGTTCGTCGACGGCAGCGTTCGAACGCTGTTCCTGAACCCGAACCGAACCGTTTCCGGCTCGGGCTCATCAACGTTCATCGAATGCGAATTCCGTCGCTACATGCTCATGATCAAGTGGCCCAGCGGAACCGGGATCAAGGATACGGGCGTCTATCAGACGAACTGATTGCCAGCCCACAACGCTGTTGTCAGCGGCGCGTGCTTCAAGCACACCAAAGCGGCGACCATCAATCCGATGGTCGCCGCTTCTTTTCGTAAGCGGCAACGCATGGCTTCCGGGAATTCACTTTCGACTGCTCACGGTATTCGGTATATCGGTGACGAACGACCTCCTTTCCGTGCTACAGGTGAATGATGGTGCGTAATCCATTTGTTGTGGATCGACTCGAGCCGCGCCAACTCCTTGCCGGCATCACGCTGATCACGCACGGGTATCAATCCAACGGCGTCGCGCCGCAGTGGCTGGATCGGATGGCCGAAGTGGTCGATCGACGCATCGAGCCGCAGTCGGGCAGCCTCTGGAGCGACGTGGCGCTCTATCGGCTTCAGATCACGCCCGCCGGCACGGGGGTGGCTTCGTTCACGCGCACCAACGGGCCGGCGCCGTCCACTTCATCCACCGGCGAAGCGGTGATCGTGCTGGACTGGGCGGCGGCGTCGGACTCGATCTTCGGCAATCCGTCGACGGCGGTTGTCGCGCCGGTGGTTGCCAGCGCGCTGCTCGGCGCCGGCGCCAGCCTCGGCTTTGCCAGCACCAGCGGCGCGCTTGCGGTGCCCCTGCACTTGATCGGCCACAGTCGTGGCGGATCGATGGTGTCCGAGATCGCGCGCGTGCTGGGACAGAGCGGGATCATCGTCGATCAAGTCACGACGCTCGATCCGTTCCCGCTTGGCCCGGACCCAGGGCCCGACGGGAGCGCGGATATTTACGACAATGTGGTGTTCGCGGACAACTACTACGAGAACACCGATTCGTTCGTACACGGCGACACCGTCGCCGGCGCCGCAAACAATGGTCCGCTGAATTTGCCCGGCGGTGCGTCGCTGGCGCACTCGGACATTCACACGTACTACCACGGCACGATCGGCCGCGCCGCAACCGGCGACGGCGATGTCACGCTGAACCCGGCGTGGTACACCAGCACGACGCAGCGCGCCACGACCGGCTACGACTGGTCGCGCGTCAGCGGTGGCGCACGACCCGCGGCCGGTTTGTCATCGCTTGGTGGCGGAAGCGCGGCGCGGTTGCACGTCAACACGACCGCGAACCCGCTCTGGCCGAACGTCGTGTTCTCGTCGATCACCGGCGGGACGAATGGCTTCGTCGCCAACGGGCAGAACCTCACGTTCAACTTTCGTCACCAGACGCACAACACCTCGACCGAGATCGACTTCTATCTCGACACCGACACCAACGTCTTCAACGGCTTCCACCGAACGGTCGGGGCCGCGCCGTCGAACACCTTGCTCGACACCGGCGCGACGCCGAACTCGCTGCCCGGCAGCACCAACTTCCTCTGGTCGACCGCGAACACAACACCGGGCGCTTACTACGTACACGCGTTGATCACCAACGGCGCGGGCAAAGTTCGCGTCACGACTTTTCCGCAGCAGCTCTTCGTCACCGCCGCCGGCATCGAGACCACGACTAAGCGCTGGTCCGACGACACCGCGAACCACGACTTCGCCGAGCCGCGTAACTGGTCACCCGGCGGCGCGCCAACCGCAAGCGATCGCGTCGCGATCGGTTTCGGCACGACCAACATCGCCACGACCAGCAGCGTGCAATCGATCGACCTGTCCGGCGTCGCGGTCGTCACGTCGAACGCCACGCAACGACTCGCATCACTCGCGCTGGCAGATTCGTCTGGCTTCAACCTCGCCGGCGGCGGAAACAAAATCCTGGTCACGCAACGACTCGCGCTGCACGAAAGCGCCAAGCTCGACCTCTTCGACAACGACTTGTTGATCGACTACTCAACCGCTTCGCCGCTTGCGGCGTCGCAAACCCAAATCGCCTCCGGCGCGCTTTTCTCCTCTACCGCGCAATCCAATCCGCTGACTAACACGACGCTCGGCGCGATCCAATCCAGCGACTACCTGACGATCTACGGCCCCGGCGCCACGTTCGCCGGCGAACCAATCGACGCGACCGCCGTGCTGGTCAAATACACATATCACGGCGACACCGACTTCAACGGCGTGGTCGACTTCGACGATTACAGCCGTGCCGACGCGGGCTTCAACAACAACCGCACCGGCTGGATCAACGGCGACTTCGACTACAACGGCATCGTCGACTTTGACGACTACTCCCTGATCGACCGAGCCTTCAATACGCAGCTCGCCGCGCTGCGTCCCGCACTGATCCAAAAACCAAAGCCGATGCGCGCCGGATTCGCGTAGCGCCCGCGAGCGTCTCCGTAGCAGAACTCGCGACGACCACCCGCCAAGCACCGGCTGACACCCGCCAAGCCGTCCCGCGCCATCGGCCGACACCCGCCGAGCCGTCGATTTCTCCCCAATTTCGGTGGCTTCGTTCCGCTCGATTTGATTGCTTTTCGGTATGCGCATCTGGTCGGCCTCCCGCACATCTCCCGGCCCCGCAATCATTTGCGACGAGCGTCGCGCCGATGGCTTTTGGCTTCGCTTCGGACAGTTCTCGCGACGTCTACCCAACCCACATTCCCTTCACGCCGGGTCAGAGCGGTACTCCGCGCCGGCCCGGATTCGTTCCGCTGCTTAGCTTTTCAATGAACCTTGGGCGCGAACCGCAAAAAAATCGCACCTCCCATCTACTGACCCTGTTGCGCGCCGCGATCGCCGCGCGCGCAGCGCAAGCACTCGAACCCTTCGCCGCAGCGTTCAATTCAAGATAAGAAAAAGATTTTGTTCCCGCGCCGCGCTGCGCCGGCCGCGCTGCTCCGGCGCAGCGCAAGGAATCTGCGCGTCGCCGCCACCCTGAAAACAGAACCGCCGCCACCGTCGACGATTCGACGATGGCGGCGGCGGATTCGAGCAAGGTTAGCCGGCGCTCTTACAGCACGCCGAGCTGCGTGTTGAACGCCAGGTCGATCAATGAGTAGTCATCGAAGTCGACGATGCCGTTGCCGTCGACGTCGCCGTTGAACCAGCCGGTTCGGTTGTTGTTGAAGCCGGCGTCGACGCGGCTGTAATCGTCGAAGTCAACCGTGCCGTTGAAGTCCACGTCGCCGTAGTATGTGTACTTGATCAACACCGCGTCGCCGGGCAGCGCTTCGCCGTCGAACGTCGCGGACGGGCCGTTGGCCAGCTTGTAGTCGCTGGCTTCAATCGCGCCGAGCGTCGTGTTTTTCGGCACGCGGTTCTTCGCGCTGGTGGAGGTCAGTCCCTGGCCATCCCACAGTCCGCCGTTGCGGGCGCTGTTGATCAGCGCCTGGATCGACGACAGTTGCGTGCCGCCGGTGTAGTTCAGGATCATGTCGTTGTCGTTCAGGTCGATCAGGCCGTTGAGCGACAGGCTGTTGGTGACGATGACCGCATTCTGTCCCGCCGGCACCGTTGCCGTTGCCGTGGTGGCGACGAACAACGTCGCCAGGTGCTGCGTGTTGTCGATGAAGACGTTGGCGTTGGCGTTGGCGTTGAGCGTGTCGTTTCCGCCGCGTCCGTCGAAGCGGAAGACATTGGTGTTGGTGGTGTTGACCGAGATGCCCGAAATCGCCGCGGAGGTCGCGGCGTTGAACACGACGAATTCCGCACCGGTGCTGCCCTTGATAGACAACGTGTTCGTGCCGGCCAGGCCGTCGTAACTCGCGCCGAGCGAGGGCAACGGATTTCCGTTGGCCGCGTCGACGGTGAGCGAATCGGTGCCGGCCGTGCCGGTGAAGCTCAGCGTGCTGAGGATGGTCTTGTCCGCCGTGAATGTCGGCGGGTTCGCGAGCAGCTCGTCGATCCAGATCTGCACCTTCGTGCTGGTCGGATCGAGTCGCAGCGTGATGTCCTGACCAGAGTACGCGGTCGGGAAGAGGCCGAAGTCGCCGCCGAAGAGTTCGCCGCCAACGGCGTTGAACGTTCGCAGGCCGTTGGTCGGATTCGTGAACACGGTGTTCGCCGGTGCTTCGGCGCGGATGTTGTGCGTGCCGGCCGAGAGACCCGGGAAGTTGTAAGCGCCGCCGGCGTCGGTGAGCACGTTGGGTTCGGTCGAACCGAACGTGATCGACCAGCCCGTGAGCGATCCGGTATCGGTGGTCGCGGCGTCCTGCACGCGAAGCGTCCAGGTTCCATTGGCGTTCTGACCGTTCAGCGCCGACAGCGGTGTTTCCGGCCTGAACGAGCCGGTATACGGCGGGGTGCCCGCGACGATCGACGTCGCCGCGGCGTCGTCGAAGACCGTGTTTACGAAGTTCTCACCCGTGCCGCCGCGACGGTTCGCCAGCGTGACCGTGGTGCCGATCGGGCTGATCAGCGAGATCACCAGGTCGCCGTCGAACGTGTGCGTGATGTTGAGTTTGACGGTCAGGTTGTTGATGTTCCCGCCGCCTGCGACACTCAGCGTGGAATTAATCGTGGTGTTGTCATTGATCGCCAGCGGCACATTGGCGGAGTTGAACGTTCCGCCGGTGTTGTCGAACGTGCCGCTGTTGTTCAGATCCTGATAGACGCGTTGGCCAATGTACGGTGTTTCGCCGACGTCCTTGATGCCGTTGCCGTTGGCATCGCGATACACGAACCCGCCGATGCGCACGCGATTGGTGAAGCCGAAGTTGTCGCCGGTGAAGACCAGCGCGGCGTTCGTGACCGTGTGCGAGAACGATGCGCTGCCAGGGAACGTGAGGCGTCGTCCCGCGGGCGTGACCGCGCGCACGACGTACGAACCGTTCGCCAGGCCACCGAGCGTGTAGGTCCCGTTGGCGGCGGAAACCGTGCTCGGATCGCCGGCGTTAAAAGTGCCGGACAGATCCGCGTCGATGTAAATCGTCACGCCGGCCAAGCCAAGTTCGCTGCCGTCGAACACGCCATTGTCGTTGGAATCATCGAAGACGGTGCCGGCGATGCGCGGGTTGACGAAGCCGAAATCTTCGCCCGCGACGGCGCTGGTCCCGTCGAAGTTGACGTTGTAGAAGCCGCTGGCGGGGAACGTCTGTCGCTGCCCGGCGGGGGCTTCGCTGCGGATGACATAAGGTCCGGCGGCCAACCCGGTGAAGCTGTACGAGCCGCCCAGCACCGTGGTGGTCGAGGTATCGCCGGCGTTGAGCGTGCCGCTGTTGTCGGCGTCGATGTAGACGGTGACGCCCGCCAGTGCGGGTTCGCCGGGATCCTTCGCGGCGTTTCCGTTGAGATCGTCGAACGTGATGCCGTAAATGCCCGGCAGGCCGGCGCCGATGATGTCGACGCGCGCGGTCGCCAGATCAAAGTTGTTCGGCGCGGGATTGTTCGGCAGGCCGTTGGTGCCGATGGCGTTGCTCGCCCAGATGGCGAAGAATCGTCCGCCGTAGAAGTCCGAACCGGTCCAGTCCCCGAAATCGATGCCGCTGGCGGCACGCACTTCGTTCGACCAGCCCGGATCGATCTGGAAGTTCGTCCAGGTCAATCCGCCATCCGTGCTGAGCGCGCCGTAGAACTGCGCTTCGTTATTTTGAACCGCGTCGCTGCCGTTGGGCACCACGCCGTTGTCGTTGCGACCATCGTGGAAGCTGACAACGACCGCGCCGGTAGTCGGATCGACCGCAATCTGTCCGAGCATCTGGCTGCGGATCGGGCTGGCCGGATCGTCGTTGACGCGGACTTCGTTGGACCAGGTCAGGCCGTTGTCGTCGCTGTAGCGAATGACGATGTCGTGGTTGTGGCTTTCGTTGACGACTTCGTTTGCGTACATGAAGTACACGCGCCCCGCGAACGGTCGGCCTGGCGGGACGACCGCGAATTGGCATTCGGGGTCGACCGATCGACCGTTCTGCATCGGGATGAAATCGAATCCACCGACGTTCGTGGGGGTGTTCAGGATCGGGGTCGTCAAGCTGCCGCCAAGACCGACGAAGC
>JACMJD010000022.1 GCA_014380825.1 Phycisphaerae bacterium
CGCGAAGGAAGCGGTGACGAAGTATGAGGTCGTCGAGAAAATAGGAGCGGTCAGTTCGCAGTTCGCAGCGAAGAGTTCGCAGTCAACGCTTACTGCGAACCGCGAACCGCACACCGCGAACTCGTTCTCCCTCGTTCGTCTCTCCCCCAAGACTGGCCGCACGCATCAGCTTCGCGTGCACCTGTCCGCGATCGGCTACCCGATCGTCGGCGACACGATGTACGGCGGCCGCCCGCTGATCCATGGCGACTTCCGCTTCGAACGCCAGGCGCTGCACGCATTTCAGATCACGTTCGTCCACCCCGCGACGCTGAACACGATGACGCTCGAAGCACCGCTGCCGCCCGATATGAAGCGCCTGCTGGAGATCGTGCGCGGCGACAGCGGGGCGCGATGAATTTGACGATTATTCCGTCCCCCGCTTTTCGGACCTGCGCCGCTGGAATATCCACGATAGTCGGAACCGCGTCGCTCGAAATCATCGGTTTTACCGAGCGATAACGCACCTCGCGTCCGACCGCACGAGCGGCTTGGGTGTACCTTTCCTGTGAGCGAATTCTCTTGCAGAAGGCTACACCAGATGATCTCGTTCCTCACGGACCTCGTCGGCGGCTGGCGCGAAACGCGAACGTTTCAGGGCTTTTCCTATCAGGTCAACCGCAGCGGAAAACGCCGCGTCGTCCCCGTCGAAGACTACGGCCGGCGCGGTGAGATCGACATGCAGTGGGTCGCCACGGGCGAGTTCTCCGAGGAACGCATGCACCGCAAATTCCGCAACCACACGCTGGTCGGGATTTCGCGCCGGAAGATGCAGTACGCGAGTGCTTGATCAGTTCGTGGCATGGGCGCCTCGCCCATGCTGTCGCGAATCCCTGGGCACATGGGCGAGGCGCCCATGCCACGTCAGAGAAGCGAAACCGGATCCACATCCACCTGCACGCGATCGCCTCGCGCAAGATCGCCTTTCTCGCGCGCGATCGCCAGCACGCGCTGCATCTTCGCGGGCACCGGACAGCTCATCACGATCTGCACGCGGAAATATCCCGCGATGCGATTGATCGGACACGGCATCGGCCCGCGCAGTGAGATGGCCGGATCGTTTGCGCCGGCGGCGATGAGTCGGGCGTTGAGCTCTTCGGCGAACGCGTTGGCCTTCTCCAGATCCTGATCGCGGATGATCAGCCGCACCATCCGCGTGAACGGCGGCAGGCCCACCTCGCGGCGATTGTGCAATTCGGTTCGCGCGAAGCCTAAAAAATCCTGCTTCAGGGCCGCTCGAATGGTTGGATCCTGTGGCATGAAAGTCTGCAACACGACGCGTCCCGGCGCATCACCACGTCCTGCGCGACCAGCTACCTGGGTAATCAACTGAAACGTGCGCTCGGCGGCGCGGAAATCGGGAAGCGAAAGCGCGGTGTCACCGCTGATCACGCCCACGAGCGTGACGTTTGGATAATCCAAACCTTTGGCGATCATCTGCGTGCCCAGCATCACTTGAAGATCGCCGCGAGCGAATTTGTTCAGCGTGTCTTCGTAATCGCGCGAGCCGAGCATCGAATCAGAATCGACGCGCGCGAATTTCAGCTTCGGAAACTTCCGCGCCACCTCCTCTTCCACGCGCTGCGTGCCCAGCCCGAACAGGCTTAGCTTCTTCCCGCACCCCGGACAAACCGCCGGCAACGGATTCACGGCCAGGCAGTAATGACAGTGGAGTTGGCCGGTGTGTACGCTCGCATCCGTCTTCGCGCTGGACACATTCGCGTTGGCCCAGCGGTGATAGGTCATTGTCGTGTCGCAGTATTTGCACTGCACGACGTCGCCGCAGGAGGAGCAGTAGACGAAGTTCGAATATCCGCGACGGTTGAGGAGCAGGATCGCCTGATGCCCGGTTTCGACGGTGTGCGTGAGCAGATGTTCAAGGCGCTGAGAAAGCAGATGCACGCCGCGGCGCTGCTTCCGCTCGGTCGCCATGTCGACGAGCTCGACGTGGGGCAGAGCAAGGCCGCGCACGCGTGAGGGGAGATTCAGTAGGTGGTAGCTCGTCTTGAGCCCTCGCCCAGTACTCTGGGAGAGGGTTGGGAGAGGGTCTGCGGCGTCGGTACCAGAAGAGCCTTCGCTTCGCGACGGCCCCTCTCCCCTGCCCTCTCCCAGAGTACTGGGCGAGGGAGTAGATGCGTTCACCCGATTCCACGTTTCCAGCGACGGCGTCGCGCTTCCAAGAAGCACGGCTACACCTTCTAACTGTGCTCGTTTGATCGCCACGTCGCGCGCGTGATATCGCGGCGCGGTATCGGCCTTGTAGCTCGACTCGTGTTCTTCGTCGACGACGATCATCCCCAGGTTCGGCACCGGCGCGAAGACGGCCGACCGCGCGCCGACGACGACATCCGCCTGGCCCTGCGAGATTTGCTGCCAGAAGCGATGACGTTGGGTCTGGCTCAGCCCGCTGTGCAGGATCGCGACTCGCTGGAAACGCGCCGTGAATCGTCGCACCGTCTGCGGCGTGAGCGCGATCTCCGGCACCAGCACGATCGCCTGCCGACCGCTCTCGACGACTTTGCGAATGCAGCGAAGATAGATTTCCGTCTTGCCGCTGCCGGTTACGCCGTGCAGCAAATTGACCGAGAATCCGGCGTCTTTCGTGATGCGCGATTGGAGCTCGTCGAACGATATCTGTTGATCCGGATTGAGCGCGATCTGTTCTTCCAGCGCCTCCCCCACGCGCGAGCTGGCCGAGACCGATTCTTTGAAGCGCGGCAGATCGGGTTCTGATCGAATCGCGATGAGTCCCACCCGGGCGAGCTTGCGAACGGTCGGCGCGGTCGCGCCCGATTCGCCGGCCAGGCGTATGAGCTCAATCGATTCACCTTCGGGAACCTGGAGCAAGCGCGCGATGATCGCCCGGCGTTTGGGCGCTTTGGTTTTCTCCAGCGTCGCCTGAAGCTCCTCTCGCGATTTCGCCGCGCGGACGATCTGCGAATAACCGATGCCGACTCTCTTCTTCACCGCCGCCGGAACGATGGCTTCGATCACGGCACCCAGCGGCGCGACGTAATACCGGCTGATCCAGCGCGCCAGCTCCATCAGCTTTCCATCGACGAGCACACGCTCATCATCGATTGCGCGCAAAGGCTTGATCTTCGGATATTCGGTGGTCGGATGAATTGAAACGACGTAGCCGCGCGCAGGTTTATTCTTGCGTCCCAGCGGAACGACCACGCGCTGCCCAACGTGCAACATCGTCTGAAGCGTTTTCGGAATGGAGTAATCGAGCACTCGATCGATGCTCTGATCCAGCGCCACCCCCGCAAACGGACCAACCGGTTTCGGAGTCGAAGATTTGGGCGCGTCCCCTTCCAAATCTGTATCGATGTCATCCACGAACAAGGACGGCGTCTTAGACATGTGCATTCGATCTGATATCCTTCGACGCTGCACAGCGCGTGCATGGGTCGTGGTTTAATGATGATAAGTCGCGCGCCGTCGTTAGGCAACGGTTAGGATGGATGTAAACGTAATGAATAGTCGCTATCACCTGAACCGGATCCTGCTGGCCGTCGCGACCGCGATCTCGTTCGCGCTGTTCTGGTTTGTGGGAAGCTGGTTCAACATTCCGATCAACCGTGGCTTCAACGCCAGCATGCTCGCGCAACCGTCGGCCGTCATGACCATGTTGGTCATCGCGATCGCGATTCTCGTTTCCGTCGTCATCTGTACGCTCGTGGCCGGCTCGGTTCGCAGCGACGCCGGATTGTTCTGCACGGCACTCGGCCTGATGGCGCTCTCGATCCGCGGCGGGCCGATTCGGAACTCGCTGTTCGACGCGAAGCCTTCCATCTTCTTTACACTCGCGATCGAGTTGTTGCTTCTCTTCGCCATCTTCGGCGTCGTCTGGCTGATCGTGGCACGGATGCGCGCGATGGGGCTTTCGAAGCAGGATGACCCGCATTTCAAACCGAACGACGAAGACTTCAGCCAGAAGATTATTGCGACCGCGATTCAGTCGGTCGCGACGCTGGCGCTGATGTCGATCCTGTGCCGCACCGATCAGAAAGCACAGGCGCTGGCATCGGTCGGTGTCGCGTCGATGGTCGGCTCGATCGTGGCTATCATGGTCGCGCCGACGCGCCCAAGCGTTTGGTTTTGGCCGGGGCCGCTGCTGGTCGGGCTGCTGGGATATTTGTGGGCGTCGATGAATCCGCAGAATCTGTCGATCGGCCAGCCCGCTGGATATTTTGCCGCGCTGGCGAAAGCGCTGCCGCTCGACTACGCCAGTGCCGGAATCGCCGGGTCCATGCTGGGCTATTGGTTCGGGCGCGCGTGGACGAGTGAGCAGGAAGAAGTCCAAAGCGAATCCACCACGAATGTCGCTGCTCAGCAATCCATCTGAACCTACGATCCATTTGTCATGTCCATCGCCTCCCCTACCGTTCCCGATGCCGCCGGTCATTTCGGAAAATACGGCGGCGTGTTCGTGCCCGAGACGTTGATCGCGGCCCTGCAACAGCTTGAGCGCGAGTATCGCGCTGCGCAGTCTGATGCGAAATTTCACGAAGAGCTTCAATACTATCTGCGCCAGTTCGTTGGCCGGCCAAATCCGTTGTACTTCGCAAAACGATTGACCGACCAGTTCGGCGGCGCGCAGATTTATCTGAAGCGCGAAGATCTGAATCACACCGGCGCGCACAAGATCAACAACACCGTCGGTCAGGCGCTGCTGGCGAAGCGCATGGGCAAGCCGCGGGTGATAGCCGAGACGGGGGCAGGGCAACATGGTGTAGCCACTGCGACGGTTGCCGCCC
>JACMJD010000236.1 GCA_014380825.1 Phycisphaerae bacterium
CACCGTGATTGCGTTGACATTGATGCCCACGTCCCCGAGCCGCCATCCCGGAGCGGTCGCGGTACTCAAAGCTGAACCTCGTCCTTCGTATGGAGAGCGGTCAAGCGCATTATAGGGAGGAGCGGCGGCGGAGCAAAAATGCCCGCCGATCAAACCGCGCGAAGATTTGAAATCAGTTTTTCCGGCGATAATTGATCGATTGAGATCGCGTCGTCGATCGAAAACGCACCGATGCGCGTGCGCCGAAGCTGCGTGAGATAACCGCCCACGCCAAGCACGTCACCCAAATCTCGCGCAATCGCACGAATATACGTGCCTCGGCCGCAGTCGATCTTCAGTTGCAGGGACGGGTATTCGAAGTTGAGCAGGTCGATCGAATAGACCTGAACAGTTCGAGGTTTGAGCTCCACGGTCTGACCGTCGCGCACACGATCGCACGCGCGACGACCGCCGATCTTAATGGCGCTGAACTTTGGCGGCGTCTGTTCGATCGCCCCGACGAAGGATTTCATAGCATCGGTTACTTCCCGCAATCCCGGGCTGCGTGCGGGGCTTTGCATGATCATCTCTGGCGATTCCGGATCATCGGTCTCGGTCGTTGCGCCGAGTTTGATCGTCGTCTCGTAGGTTTTCGGCTGATCCATCAACTGCTCACACGATTTCGTCGCGCGGCCAATCAGAAGCAGTAGCACACCGGTCGCAAATGGATCAAGCGTTCCGGCATGTCCGATCTTCGGGCGACGGCCGGCCGCTCGAGGCAGCAGGCGCTTCACCATGGACACCGCGCGCGCGCTGCTGATGCCAGCCGGTTTGTCGAGCACGAGCACGCCGTCCATAGGCGCGATGTTAGCTCGCAGTCGCGTACACCGCGAGGGAAGGATTGTGTGCGAAATCTTCGCGCAGTACCGTTGGCGGGAACATGGCTCGACTGTTCAAAAAGTGGACCAAGCCGCTGATCCTCCGCGAGTTGAAACGACTGCACAAATCCGAAGCCGATCTTTCGTACACGGCCTTGGCGCGTCGCAAGCAGCCGTTGCTGTCGGCGGCGGCGTATCACTTCGGATCATATCGCACCGCAATCGAGCGAGCGGGAATCGAATACACCGGGGTGCTTCGCCGGCCACGCTGGACGAGGCAAACAATCATCAAGCTGATCAAGCAGGCCAAACGTCGTGGCGACGATCTGCATTGGTCCGCCGTCACGAAGCGAAATGACGAGTTGTCGCGCGCCGCATTCGCTTCGCTTCAGCCGCGGTTGTTCGGCAAATGGGTTCGCGCCCTGCACGCGGCCGGTCTGGATGCGGACGATGTCAGCATGTATCGAACCTGGGATCGAAACACCGTGCTGTTCCAGCTTCGCCAGCGACACAGCGACGGCGACACGCTGAACAGCGGCGACGTGCAACGAGAAGAACCCGCCCTGCACGCGGCGGCGGTAAGACATTTTCACGTGTACGATCGCGCGCTACGGGCGGCACGCATCAATCCAGCCGAAGTGCGACGACGACGAACTTGGGACCGATCATCCGTGGTGAAAGCTTTACGGAGCCTCGAGCGGCGAGAGGGGTCGCTGACCGATGGCATCGTGCGTCGCAACGATGCCGCGCTGCACGGTGCATCGATCCGATTGTTCGGCAGCTTCACCCGTGCCCGGTCGGCGGCGGGGATCGATTGAGCATCAATCCGTCTGCTTGTACCCGCGCGGGTGCGATTCGAACCACTTCCACGCCGAGCGGATGATCTGCTCCGGATCTTTGTACTTCGCTTCCCAGCCCAGGGTCTTCTTCGCGAAGCTCGGATCAGCATAGAGCGCAACTGCGTCGCCCGGACGGCGCGGGCCATATTTCACCGGGGCTTTCTTGCCGGCGACTTTCTCGGCGGTGCGGATAATTTCGAGAACGGAGAATCCGCGACCCGTGCCCAGGTTCGCGAAGATTGGCTGGCCTTCTTTCAATTTCTCCATCGCCGCGATGTGCGCGTCGGCGAGGTCATCGACGTGAATGTAATCGCGCACGTTGGTGCCATCGGGCGTCGGGTAATCCGTGCCATACACCGTGATGCCCTCGCGCTGGCCCATGATCGCCTGGAGGACGACCGGAATCAGGTGCGTTTCCGGCTCGTGATCTTCACCGAGTGTGCCGTCCATTGCGCAGCCGCTGGCGTTGAAATACCGCAGCGCCGCGAACGCGAA
>JACMJD010000237.1 GCA_014380825.1 Phycisphaerae bacterium
GCAGGTTGTCGCCGAGCGCGGTTGCGTTGGCGCCGCCGTCAAACGTGATGCGGTTGATGCCGGTGAAAGCGCCGTTACTCGAATCGAGCACGAGTTGATCGTCGCCCGCCAGACCGTTGACGAGGATCGATTCGATGTTGGCGACAGGCACCGTCTGCGTCGGCGCGCCAGTGGTCGGTACGTTGAACCAGATGTCGACGGAGGTGCCGGCGGGCGTGAGTCGCAGCGTCCAAATGTCGTTGTTCGCCGTGCCGTTTAACGTCCGCGGCGTAGCGGGGCTGAGGGTCGTCAGTCGGGCGGCGGCCCAGTCGCCGTGATCGTCGGTGATGCCGTTGCCGCCGTCTGTGATCACAAGGCGCAATTGGTTCGCGCCGGCGACGGACACATCGACTTGCCGTGTCGCGGTCGCGTTGACCATCAGACCGCTGTCGAACACTTTCACGTTGTCGACAAACACCTGGAAGATGATCGACGCCGCGGCGGCGGATTCGTCATCCACGCCCACGTCGGAAATAAATCGCTGATATGCACCGCCAAGGTTGTACGTGATCGACGATTCAGCGTGCGCGCCCAGGCCCTTGCCGTATAGCACGCCGTTGAGCGAGAGCGTGCGTCCGTCGAACGCGTTGTTGTTGCCGTTGCTCATGTCGCGCTCGAACGGTCCCCATCCGTTCGTCGGCGTTCCGGTCGGGTTCAGGTCGGACACGTACGTGATCGAGACAGGCTCCACGCTATAAAACGCGGTGTATGTCGCGTCGGCGGAGGGGAACGAAATTGAATGCTGCGCCGCGCCGCCGTCGGACCAGCCGACGAAGTGATACGTCTTTCCGCCGGCCTCCTGCGTCGGCGCTGCCTCGAGCGATCGAGAGATTCCTTCGACGCCTTGGATCGTCGACGGCGCCGTGCGCGGCTGGCCATCGAGATTCACAGACAGGCCCGGGAGATTTGTTTTCAACGTCAGGTTCGCTTTGCGTGGCTGAATGTCGCGCGTCGTGCTCTGCGTCAGCCCGGCGGAGTCGATCACGGTGAGCGTGATTCGATAGAAAACATTCGGGCTGGTTTCGCCGATGGTCGCGATCGTGAAGGACCCGTTGGTCACGCCCTTCGTGGGCGGGAGGTACGGATGCGAGTGCGTGTCGTGGAAGAGATCGACCTTCCAAGTGAACGCGCTTGCGGGAATTGTCGGGTCCTGCGCATCGGTTGCGGTGCCGGCGAAGAAAATCTCCTGCCCGCCACGATAAGTCGTGCCAACCGTCGGCGCGGTGATGACCGGGACGGGCCGCGTGTTTTGCGTGACGGTCAGGGTCGCGGCGTCGCTGGTGGCGTTGCCGAACGCGTTGGTCACGACGCAACGAAATGCAGCGCCGTTGTCCGCGGCTGAGACCGAAGCGATTGTGTACGTGTCCGACGTCGCGCCGACGATGTCGACGTTATTTCGCTTCCACTGGAAGGTCAGTGGAGCGCTGCCCAGCGCGCTGACCGTGAACGAAGCCGCGTCGCCCGGCGTGGCCGTCTGGCTCTCCGGTTGCAGTGCGATCTGCGGCGCTTGCGCGGTCGAGTGTTGGATGCGGAAGACCTGACCCGTGCCCACGCCGCCCACAGCCGTCGTGCGCGCCAGGTACCACAGCGCGCCATCGTCCGCGACCTTTAAGCCCGTCATAAAATTGGCGCCGGTCGCGAAGCCGTTGACCGATTTGGTGACCGGATCGACGTAGCGGATCCATCCCGCCGGGAAGTCGCCGTAGAAATACTTGCCGTGGTATTGGGGCGGAAATGTGAAGATGTCGGGTTCGTAAAACGCCCCGCCGATCGTCGCCTGCCCCTCGGAGTGGTTGTACGTCAGGAACGGATTCGTGAGATTCGGAAACGCCAGCGGATCGAACGCGCCTTCGGTAATCGGCCAGCCGTAGTTTGCCCCGGCGACGCCTTGGTTGATCTCTTCCCACTGGTGCTCGCCGACGTCGTTGATGAAGAACTTTCCGGTGCTCGGCTGGAACGCGCTGGTGAACGGATTTCGCAATCCTCTGGCCCAGATCGCGCCGAAGATTCCGGTCGTCTGATCGACAAATGGATTGTCGGCCGGGATGGTCCCGTCCGGATTGAACCGCAGGATCTTGCCGGCCACGACCTCCAGCGACTGCGAGTTAGTCGAAGAGAGATGGTCGCCGACCGTTAGATACAGCTTGCCATCCGGGCCGAAGTTCATCGCGCCGCCGAAATGTGCGTTGGTGGCGCCGATGTTCGGCAGATCGACCAGAACCTGCTCGGCGCTCGCCGCGGTGGTCGCGCCGGCGAGGAATCGGCTGATCCGGTTGTGCGGCGCGGGCGCGTTGGCGGTGTAGTAGACGTAAACGTAGTCGGTTCCGCCGACCTCGCCGAAGGTTGGATCGAGCGTGATGCCAAGCAGGCCGCGTTCGAACGTGGAGTTCTCGGGCACGGTGGCGAAATTCGCCGCCAGCAGCGCGCCGTTTTTGATGAGCCGAATCTCGCCGGTCTGCTGGGTGACAAATACGCGCCCGTCCGGCGCCGTCGCGATCGCGGTGGGCGTGTTTAGACCGGTGGCGATCAATGTTTCCGTGAATCCTGGCGGAACGGTTGCCAGCAGCAGGCGGCCCTCAAGAGCATCGATCGCATACGGGCGGACCGCCCGCAAAAGTTGTCGGTTCATTCCCTTACTCTCCCTCTCTCCTAGACGTGAAGTACGATAGTAAGGGCAAATGTATCAAGCTTTGGCAACAGGCGCATGAGAAAAACTTTGTCGACATCAGTTGTCCACGCTTGGGTGACGTGAGCGGGATTCGTTCGCGTGTGCGTCGCGACCACTTGGCAGCCAAACGCCGCACGTTCCCGACATAGTGCGCGCGAAGTTCCCACGCTCGCTCTCGGCTGATAGGGAAAACCCTCAACGATTGTCGGATGGGGCACTCGTCGGGCGCGTACTGGGTATGGTCGCGGGGCGGGGTTCGCGCATCGATCGAGCGATCGTTCCGTGTACGCGGTCCTGGATCGCGGCCTTCAAGTCCGCGACGGAAACGAATCGTCCGCCGCGCGTGTCGGTTGCGAGCTCATTGAGGGCGGCGGAGAACTCGTGAAGCATCGCCAGTTGTTGCGGCAACTGCTGCCGCGTCGCGCCGGCGAAGCTGAACAAATCGATCCGCCACATCCCGTCCTGTCCGCGCCGCAGCGTCAGCGTGTGATCGCGCGCGGGGAGTTTGATCGTTGCGATATCGCCGCGCTCCTCGAGCGAGGCGGAATCGACGCCCGTGAGATCGGCCGGCAAAAACGCCTTGCCGGCGATTGGGTCACCGCTGTCGCCAAAACGCGCATTCGCGGCGGCGGACAATCGCGACGATGCAACGACCACGCCCCCGAGCGCATCGTTCAGCTTGCGTTGATCCTCGTCGGCGGCGAACAGCAGATCGCGAAGTGCCGTTTCGTCCGCTGCTTCCATCGCCACGCGCAACGCCTTGGCGGCGCTGCGCGGCGTGGTTCGACTGATTGCAGCGTTGGTGGCGGGTGTTGTCGTCGGCGCGGTTGTTTGCGCGACCAGCACTGCGCCGGTCGCGCAGAGCAACAGTACGATCGATCGGCCGAGCATCTTCATGACTTGTTGAAGATATACCGTTTGATCATCCACGGGTAACCCCACACGCTGGTCAGCACCGCCGTGATCGGCGTGGCCCAGGCGACGCCTTCAACGCCGAACGGCTTTACGAGCGCGATCGCGAGGATCAGGTTCAATATCGCATGGCCCGAATAGAACACGATCTGCGGCTTGAGCACGTTGACCGAATTGAGAATGATCGATCGGCTGTCGACCCAAGCGCGAAGCACGAACGTGATCGTGATGGCCAGGATCAAGCTGCGCGAGAAGGTCACGCCCGCGGCGGCGGGAAAACGTGCGAGTACCGGGCCCGCGAACAGCAGCAGCGACACGCCGATGCAACCCATGATTCCCATTCCAATCAGCATCGAGAAGCGAAGACTTTTGCGCACCCACGCAAAATCGCCCCGCCGCACCGCTTCGCCGCTGGCGGGCCAGAGCGGGTTCAGCAGCATCATGAACACCCCGTAGCCCGCGAGAAACACGCGACCGAGAATCGCGTACGGCGCGACGTCCTCCGGCGAAAGGCCGATGCCGATGATCAGCTTGTCCGATTGAAACAGCAGCACCGCCGACATCTGAAGCGCGAACAGCAGGATGCTCGCCGACATCATGCGCTTCAGTAGCTGCCAGTCGAACAAGCGCCAGGTGGGTCGAAGAAACGGCTTCTCGTGATAAAAGATCAGTGCAAGATTGACGATGCGCACAATCGTCTGCACGCCCGTAATCGCCAGCACCACGCCGATGATGCCAAGGCTCGGGAACTGGACGACCACGAAGCACGCCACGAGCGAGGCGGCCTTCGCCACGCCATCCCAGATGTTGTTGAGATGCGTCTCCTGATATCCCGTGTAAATGGCCGACGGAATCCCAGCGATGAAGCCGAGCAGCGTGAGAAATCCGGCAAGCCAGAATGCCCACGGAATCTCGCGCGCCGCCCGCGGATCGGGCACCTCGAACACGCGCGACCACGGAATCAGCGGCGTGATCATGCTGAGCACCAGCAACCCGACAAGCACCGTGATCAGCAGCGCCGGCGTGAGCGACGACGTGTAGCGCCTGGCCAATCTGCGATCGTCCGTGACGTGGCATTCAGTCAAATGATTCACCAGCCCCAGCGTCAGGCCGGCATTCGTCAGGCCGATGTACATCGCCAGCGCGCCGATCGATTCGTACAAGCCGTAGCGCGCCGTTCCCAGATACTTCAGGAACAGCGGGATCGTGATCAGCGGCAGCAGGAACGAAATCGGGCGAGTGACGACGGACGAGAAGATCGATTGCCTCAGCCGCTTGCTGCGAATTGCGCGATGATCAGGCTGTGCCGAATAATCCAAGGTTGGCGCCAGGGCGCTGCGCGCGAGCGCCGCGCCTTCGCCGGATGCGTCAAGCGGATCAAGCTGGCCTGGAAGATCGCTCATGGATTGGTCGATCCGTTCAGGCGAACTTCTCGCTCCAACGACCGTCTTTCAGCAGCGGATGGCCTTCTTTGATGAACAGGAAATCGCCCTGCGCCAGCGCGCCATCCAGCGGGCGATGCCACAGGCTGGGAACGTCGTAAACGCGATAACCATGATCGTGGCAAAACGTGATCGAGTCATACGCGAGCGGACAACCTTTTTGCAGCTCGATGAAGCTCACCTCGAGGAGCAACATCTGCCCGCGCCGCATGCATTCCGTCGCGCCTTTAAGCGCTTCCAATTCCGCCCCTTGAAGATCCAGCTTGATCAGATCCGGCCAGGGGAAGCTCATCGATTGCACGAGCTTGTCGAGCGTGGTGATCGGATAATCCTTCACCTGCCCGAACGATTCGCCGCGGCTGTTTTTCAGCATCGAGCTTTGCGTGTCGGCGACGTTGAACTGCACGGTGCCTTCGGCCGCGCCGATCAGCGTGAGCGCATATTCCACGCCCGGCACTTCGTGCTTGGTTTTTTCAAGCCCGTCCTTGCATTCGACGCGCGGCTCGACGCACAACACGCGCGCTTCCGGGAACGTCGTTTTGAATTCACGTGCCCACGAACCATCCGATGCGCCGCCGTCAATCGCGGAGGCAAGGTTCAACCCGCGCCGCTTGGCGGCGCCGAGTTTCACCTGCTGGATGCTGAACTGCCCCGGCGGACGCGACATCACAATCCCACGCGACAACAGCAACTTTTTCACGAACTCTCGCAAAGCTGAACCTCTCGTATTCTTGAGAAAATGGCCCGCAAAACATAACGGAGTGACGCGGCGAATGACAGCGGCTCACGTCGCGGCCGTCGCATTCGTTGGCGGCTGCATCCGTGATAGAAACCGCCGCGCGTACCAGGCGCTGGGGATGACGAAGCAGACGAAGTTGGCGATCACCGTTCCAAAGACGACGCCCGGCACGCCGTACAACTTTGTCAGCCAGATCGACAGCGCCAAATTGGAGATGGCCATCGCGATCCAGCAGGCAAGTTGGAAGCGGACGATGGACAGCCCGTTCAGCAGCGTCGACAGCGGCGCGTGCAGGCCGGCCACGATCAGGTAGAGCGCGAACGCGACGAGCAGCGCCCTAGTCGGCACGACCGCGTCTTTCACCCAAAGCTGGATGATCCACCGCCCCGCCACCACCAGCACGATCGCGGCGATCAGGTGGAATGCGAAGCTGATGACGAGCGATCGGCGAAGCGTGCGTTTCACCCACGCGACATCGCCGCGCGCCCGCGCTTCGGCGTAAGCGGGCCAGAGCGGGATCAGGAAGAATCCGATGAGGACGGTAACGATCGAGAACAATCGGAATGGCACGTTGTATTGAGTCACGGCTTGCGGCCCGAGAATTCGCGTGAGGACGAAGCTGTCGGATGTGTACCCCACGGCGACGCTCGCGCCGATCACGAAGAAAAGCACGCTTGCCTTCAGCAGCCGCGTCGCGGTCGGCCAATGAAAGTCGCGCCACGCGGGCGTGAGCCAGCGGCGCTGGAATCCGAAGAGATAGATCGCGTTGATCGCGCGCACGACCAGCGAAGCGCCAAGCCAGAAGATCGTCAGGCCCACCAGTCCGTAGCCGA
>JACMJD010000238.1 GCA_014380825.1 Phycisphaerae bacterium
CGAATGGTGCCGCCCTGGTAGAACGCGAGGCTCGGCTCTTTGTAGTCAATCATAATGACCTGGCCCGGATGCGTTGCGCCTTCAGCGCGAAGGGCGGCGGCGACGCGCTGCGATGTGTGCAGCGCGGTGACGTTCGGCATCCAAAATCCATAGATCACACCGACGATCGCCAGCGTGCCGATGGCCATCGCGCCGGCGGCGAAGAACGGGCGATAGGCACGCCAGGAGACGAACGTAGCGCGGGCCATTTCGGCGCCGATCAGCGCGACGCAGATCGCGGAGAAGATCAGCGCGAGATCCGTCGGCAGCTTCAGCATCGTGAACGCGAGCGGCACAAGCGTCATCAGCCCGACCATCACACACCAGCCCGCCAGCACACCGAGGAACAACTTGTCGCCGGGCGGGCGCGGTAGCTTCTGTTTTTGCTGTCGTCGAAGTCTCGAAGCTTCTTTCGCGATCGCCCGCGCAGTCAGCAGCGCCAGTGGGGGGAAGATCGGCAGCATGTAGTGAACGAGCTTCGTCTGGAAAATCTCAAACATCACCCACGGCCCGACGACCGCCGCCAGTGCGAATCGCGTCAGCGGATTGCGACGGTGCCGCCACGCGTAAACGATGGCCGCGAGCAGGAACAGGCTCCATGGGAAATACGTCGCCCAGATCGTCAGCAGATAATAACCGGGCGGGCCCTTGTGCCCTTCGAGTCCGGAGGTGGCGCGTCGAACGACGTCGTGCCCGATGATCCGCGGGAGGAATTCCGGGGCGCGCTGGTGGATGAGGATGAGCCAGGGGGCGCAGATTGCAACGACGATCACGAGAGCGACTGAGAACTTGATGATGCTGCTGAATCCGCCGCTTGCGGCGTCGCAGATCGGTGGAGTCGAATCGCTCGATCTGCGACGCCGCAAGCGGCGGTCATTCCACCAGAGGACGATCAGCACCAAAACCGTCATCCCCATCACCCCAAGAACAACCGGACCCTTTGTGAGTCCGGCAATTCCGATTGCAACTCCCAGCACGATCCACGTCATCCAGCCCGCGCGCTGGTAGATGATCGCGTACAGACACGCCTGCGCGATTGTGATCCACAGCAGCAACACCGAATCGGTCAAGCTCATCTTCGCGGCGGCGATGGACAATCCGCTGCTGGCGAGCATCAGGATCGTCAGCGCCGTTCGTTTTCGTCCGATGCGTCGCGGGAGAACGAGCGCCAGGAACGACAACGTCAGCAGCATCGCAAAGGCCGACGGGAATCGCGCGGCGAACGCGGTGTCGCCGAAGAACTTCATCGCGCTCGCCTGGCACCAATAGATGAAAATGGGTTTGGCGGTGCGGATGTCGCTCAGGAAGCGCGGCACGACCCAGTCGCCCGACTGGAGCATCTGTCGCGAGGTTTGTGCGTAGCGCGGCTCATCGCGATCCCACAGCGGCACGCGATCGTTGCCGACCAGGTAAACGATCGCCGCGGCGATCAGGATCAACATCACGTGCCGACGAAACTGTGAGTTGCGGGAAGAATAAGCGCGGCGCGGCATGTGGCCAGATACGATAAGCGTGCGCGGATCGCTCGCAAGTTCCGGCGCGCTGCGCGTCCGCGATCCGTTTCCATCTTCGACCGCGTCGCGGTACAAACGTGCTTCCGATGATCGACGAAAAGCAATTCGAAGCGGAGTTTGCACGAGAAGTAGACGCCAGCGCTGCGGCGATGCAGACGCTGCGTGCGCTGGCGCCGCAGTTGGCGCGGGCGTCGGCGGTCGTGGCGCGATGCCTGCTGGGCGGGAACAAAATCCTCACCTGCGGCAACGGCGGCAGCGCGGGCGATGCGTCGCACCTGGCGACGGAGATCGTCGTGCGGTTTCAGGATGATCGCCCGCCTTATCCGGCGATCTCGTTGTGCGATTCGGGGTCGACGCTGACGGCGGCTTCGAACGATTATGGGTTCGATCGCGCGTTTGAGCGGCAAGTTCGGGCGCTCGGACAGCGGGGCGATGTGCTGGTCGCTTTCAGCACATCCGGTAATTCGCACAGCGTCGTCAACGCGATCCACGCTGCGAAGGAATTGGGTCTAACCACGATCGCATTTCTCGGCAAAGGTGGCGGCGCTTGTCGTGCAAAATCAGATATCGAGCTTCTGGTCGCGGCCGACCGCACGGCCCGCGTGCAGGAATGTCATCTGGTGCTGTATCACGCGCTGTGTACGTTGATCGATCCGGCGCTGAAGGCGGGGCGGAAGTAACGCCTATCCGTGCGGTTGCGGCGTCTCGTGTCGCAGCGGGCTGTGTTCCAGTTCGGCCGGCTGAAGCTGATCGTCGGCGCGCGGCAGGCGCGAGCGCGTGAGATAATCGGTGAACGTCAGCGACAACATAATTCCCAGCCACACAAACGCCGCCACCGCGAAGATCCACACCAGTCGGCCGCTGTATTTCACGTGCATGAAGATCCAGATGACCAGCACCGCTTTGGTGATCGCGATCGCCATGGCGATCACGATGTTGAAGCTCCCCACGTGAAACCACGGCACCAGCGCGGCCGCCACCGTGGCGACCAGCAGGATCATCAGCCAGATGTAGATTGTGATCAGGCTGCGCACGTGGCCGTTGTGCGTGGCGTGATCAGTTGCGGGCGAGGTTGTCGTCGGTGCGTCGGTCATCGAATCAGGTACAGCAAGGGGAACAGGAAAATCCACACCACGTCGACGAAGTGCCAGTACAGGCCGATGTTCTCGACCGGCGTGTAATACGCCGGCGAAAACGCGCCTTGACGAGCGCGGTGCGTAAGCCACGCGAACAGGCACAGCCCGATCACCATGTGCATTGCGTGCAGGCCGGTCATCGCGAAGTAGAGGACCATGAACAGCTCGACCTTCTTCGCGCCCGGCCCTTCAAGCTTGAAGTTGATGACGGGGATCAGACCCTCGGTGTATTCCTGTGAATACTCCACGGCCTTGATGATCAGGAACGCCGCGCCCAGCACGATCGTCCAGATCAGGCAGCGCACCAGATGCTGGCGATCGCCGACCTGCGCGTAATGCACCGCCAGCGCGACCGTGAGGCTGCTCGTCAGCAGCACGGCCGTGTTGATCGCGCCCAGATACCACTTGAGGTGATGGCTGCCCGCGTGGAACTCGACCGGATAGACATACCGGTAAATCGTCAGCGCGAGAAACAGCGCGCCGAAGAAAAGCACTTCGGTCGCGAGGAACGTCCACATGCCGAGCACCGCGGTCTCGCGCTGCTGCGGCAAGTCGTCGAAGTGCGACTGCAAATACCGCCGCTCCTCCGGCGTGGCCGACGGATCGAGCGCGGGGTGATGTCCGTGCGCAACATCGCTCATTGCAGCGGCTCCCCGAGTTGGTTGACGTTCTTGTGATAACAGTACGCCTCTTCCACGACGATGGGCGTCTTCTCAAAGTTGTGCGGCGGAGGCGGCGACGCGATCGCCCATTCCAGGCCAGTCGCTTTCCACGGATTGTTTCCCGCGGGCTTGCCGTAACGCAGCGACCAGATCAGATAAAACAGCGGGATGATGTAGCCCACCGCCATGATCGAAGCGCCGGCGGTGCTCATCACGTTCAGCACCTGGAACTCCGGAGCGTATGCGTGATAGCGCCGCGGCATGCCGAGATAGCCCAGGAAAAATTGCGGGAAGAACGTGAGATTGAAACCGACGAACAGCACGAACGCGCTGAAGCGTCCCCACCATTCGGGATACATCTTGCCGGTAATTTTCGGCCACCAGTAGTGAATGCCGCCCATGTACGCCATCACCGTGCCGCCGACCATGATGTAGTGGAAATGGGCGACGATGAAATACGTGTCGTGTACGTGAACGTCGACCGCGATGCACGCCAGGAATAATCCCGTCAGCCCGCCAAGCGTGAATAGGCCGATGAAACCGAGTGCGTAGAGCATCGGCGTTTGAAATGAGACCGAGCCTTTGTACAGCGTGGCGGTCCAGTTGAAGACCTTGATGGCGGATGGAATCGCGACGAGAAAACTCAGCGCCGAAAATACCATCCCCGCATACACCGACTGCCCCGACACAAACATGTGATGGCCCCAGACCAAAAAGCTGATCACCGCGATCATCAGGCTGGCGAACGCAACCACGGCGTATCCGAACACCTGCTTGCGTGCGAACGTGCTGACCAATTCACTCACAACAGCCATCGCCGGCAACACCATGATGTAGACGGCCGGGTGCGAATAGAACCAGAACAGGTGCTGGAAGAGCACCGGATCGCCGCCAACGGTGGGATCAAAGATGCCGATCCGCCAGACGCGTTCGACGATCACCATCACCAGCGCAATCGCCACAACCGGCGTGCCCAGGATCATGATGATGCTGGTCGCATACATCGACCAGACGAACAGCGGCATGCGGAACCATCGCATGCCCGGCGCGCGCATCTTGTGAACGGTTACGAGAAAGTTCAGGCCGGTGAGGATCGATGAAAAGCCGTTGAGGAAAATTCCGAACAGCGTCGCAACGATGTAGCCGTTGCTGTAGACCGTGCTGTACGGCGTGTAAAACGTCCAGCCGGTATCAAGCCCGCCGGCGACCATAGCGGCAAACGTGATGACCCCGCCCGCCATGAACAAATACCAGCTCAGCAGGTTCAACCGTGGAAACGCCAAGTCGCGCGCGCCGATCATGATCGGCATGAGGAAGTTGCCCAGCACGGCGGGGATCGACGGGATCAGGAAGAAGAACACCATCATGATGCCATGCATGGTGAACATCTTGTTGTACGTCTCGGCCTGCATCAGATCGCCCGCGGGCGTCATGAGCTCGAGGCGGATCATCGTGGCGAACATTCCGCCGATGAAGAAGAAAACGGTGACGCCCAGCATGTACAGGATCGCGATGCGCTTGTGATCTCGGGTCAGCAGCCACGAGCGCACGGTGTACGCCACGTTGAAGTACGTGTCTTCGTGCTCGGCGGCGGGGATGAATGGGACTGGCGTCGTGGTCATGTGTTCATCGTGTCTCAGTAATTTCTCTCCGGCGTTTTCAAACTCTTGATGTACACGATCAGTTGCGAAATCTGTTCTTCATTCAGTTGGCCGCGATAGCTCGGCATGATTGCGGGGAAGCCGGTGACAAGTTTGGCCGGGGCGTTCAGGATCGACTCGCGCAGGTACGCTTCGTCGGCGATCGCTTTCGTGCCGTCGGTGAACGTGCGTTCGCTGCCGAACAGTCCCGCCATCGTCGGGCCTTGCTGGCCGTGACAGGTGGCGCAGCCGTATTGCGTGAACAGGCGCTCGCCGGCTTTGTCCATCGGTTCTTCGCGACTGGCGCCGGCAAGCCACGCCTGATACTTCGCGGGATCCATCACGATCACCTTCCCGATCATTTGCGAGTGACCGGTGCCGCAGTATTCGGCGCAGAACAGGTGATATTCACCCACCGCGGTGGGCGTGAACCATTCGTAGCTGTACCGGCCGGGAATCACATCCTGCTTCACGCGAAATGCGGGAATGTAAAACGAATGGATCACATCCTGGCTGGCCATCGTGAGCTTGATCGGCGTGCCGACCGGAACGTGCAGCTCGTTGTTCTCGCGCGGGCCGGATGGATGCTGCGCGAACCACATCCACTGCTTGCCGACGATGTAAATGTCCATCGCGGATTCCGGCGGTTTGCTCATTCGCACGAACAGCGCCGTGGACCAGACGAACATCACGATCACGATCACCAGCGGCACGATGGTCCAAGCCACTTCCAGCCGCAAATTTCCGTGAACGAGCGGCGGCATCACCTCGCTCTTGCGGCGATATTTCAAGCCGAGATAGACGATCATCACGAAGATCAGCACCGTGAAAAAGACCGTGACCGCGACGAGGAAGTAGTACAGACGGTCAATGTGGGGCGCGAGCGAAGACGCCTGATCCGGCATCCATTGAAAATCTTTGTTCATTGGATGACCCCCGGCTGCTGCCTGTCTCGGCGAATCATCCAAACGATGCCGCTGACCAATCCAAGTATAGTAATCACGCCCGCCACGCGCACGCCGCGCATGATTGCCAAGCCGTATTTGCCGGTGGCGCTGTCATAGTGAAAACAGTAGAGCAACACGTGATCGGTCAGCGTGCCGATCTTGTTATCTGATGCTTCCATCAGCGACAGGCGAAGATCCTTCGGCTCGTAATCAATCCCGAAGAAGTAACGCGCGATCTTCCCCTGCGGCGTGAGAATTGTGATCCCACTGGGATGGAAGAATTGCTTGGTCGGCGCGTCGTACTTGTAGCGGAATCCAACCGCCTGCGTGATGCGGTTGATCGCTTCTTGATCGCCGGTGAGAAAGTGCCAGCCATTTCGCGCCGAAGACTCGGCCGCCGCGCGATCGCCGGCGGCGTAGCGACGGATATAGCCGCGCTTCTTGTCGGCGGCGAGCGCGGGGGTTTCGCTCGGGTCGAAGCTGATCGTGATCACGTCGTAGTCTTTGCCGATCAGCAACGGCACCGCGCTGAAACTACGAAGCATATTGTTCAGCACGATCCCGCAGAGCTGCGGGCACCCGTAATACACGAGCGACAACACCACCGGCCGACCTTGCATCAGATCGCCAAGGCGAACTGGGTTGCCGTCTTCGTCGCGGAAGATCAGATCAAGCGGCAGTTGCGTGTCGAGCTTTTGATCGATCCCAATGTCATCGAGCATACTGGGGCGGACGTTGTCCTGGACGAACGGCGTCTGCCCGCGTTGCGCGTGCGCGAACGATGTCATCACGATCGCGATGAGAATTGCCATGAATGTGTAGGGCACAGTCATGGATGGCCTCCGGTGGCTTCGCGATTCGGCCGCGATGTGGCGGGCCGGGTTGTCGCGCGCGTCGAGGGCGCGGCGAGGATCTGCATGGCGCGTTCAACCGGAATCTGCACGACGCCGCGCTTTGCATCCACGACTTGATATGAATTGAGGCGCTCTTCCTCGCGGCGGCGATATGATTCCGTGTCCTGCCAGGGCTGACGCGGCTCGCCCTGCGGTGGGCTCGGCTGAAGCCACGGCTCCGGAGGCGGCTGCTTCTGGCTCGCCAGCGGCGACGGCTGCGGATCTCGTTTGCTCGACCAACGCTCAAACGTCTTCATGATCGACCAGCACACGACCAACGTGAGTACGCAAATCACCGTGAGCGTGCTCATCGTGTAGACGATCCAGCGCACGCTCACCGCAGTGCCTTCGTGGCCGCGCGCGAGTGCATCGTGCTCGGGCGGCGCCGGGTCGGGCTCAAGTTGTGAATCTCGATCAACCACCGATCAAATTTCCTTTTACAGGCGCGTGGCCATGTCCGTGAGCATGGTCGTGACTTCCCGCCGGCGCGAGCGGGGCGTGCCGCGGCAGAAGCGGAACGCTTTCAAGTTGTCGAACAAATGTCGCCAGCCAGATCCCACCCAGCGCAGCGGTGGCAGCCAGCTCGACTCCGGTGAAGCGTTTGTCGCCGGTGGGAACAATCGTCCAGACAATATCGAGCCATCGCATGATCAGCAGCAAACCGGCGACCGTCATCAATATTCGCGTGCGCATCTTGCTGTCGCGCGACAGCAGGATGAAGAACGGCACGAAGAAGTGAAAGATGATCAGGAACAGCGCCAACCATCGCCAGCCGTTCGGCACAACGCCCATGCCGCGCTCCGCGTAGAAGTTGACGTCTTCCTTCGTGTTTCCCATCCAGATGATCAGGAATTGAGAGAACGACAGATACGCCCAGAGGATGACGACGGTGAACAGCAGGTTTCCCAGGTCGATCATGTGCTTGCGCTCGAGCATCGGCACGATCGGATCGCGCCCGGCGATGCGCATCAGCATGAATACGAGGAACGCCATTCCGGTGGTCGCCTGACCGACAACGGTGAGCAGGCCGATCACGGTGCTGAACCAGTGTGCGTCGCGCGACATGATCCAGTCGATCGAGGCGAGCGTCATGGTGATGACGAACAGCAGCAGCCCGGCCGCGCTCACGCGCTGCGCGCGGGCGAGGGGCATGTTGTCGCCGGTGCGATCGTGCTCGAGCGAGAGTCGCCGCATCGTGAACGCCAGCGTGATCCAGATCGCGAAATAGATGAGCGCGCGGATCAGGAACCAGGGCGTGTTTGACCACAACGACTTGTGATGAAGGATGGGCGTCGTGCGCACCAGTTCCGGGTCGGCCCAGGGGTAAAGATATTTGAGGCCGAAAGCGAGGGGGATGAAGAGGATCGCGCAGACGATCAGATTGTTGGCGGCCGCCTCACCGAGCCGGCGCACGAGCCACGACCATTCGCCGCCGGTAAGGTGGCTGAGCATGACGATCGCCAGCGAACCGAGGCTGATGCCCAGCACGAACAGCCACGCGACGAGGTACCCGCGGAAGAACTGCGCCGGGCTGAACGTCAGCCAGACCAGCATCAACACGATGCCCGCAGCGGCGGCGAGCAGCGCGGGGCGCTGAAGC
>JACMJD010000239.1 GCA_014380825.1 Phycisphaerae bacterium
GCGGCGGTGGCATGGGCGGTATGGGTGGCGGCATGGGTGGAATGGGAATGGGTGGGATGGATGACATGATGTGAGCGAAGCGGAGAAGAAGCTGCTGGAGTACGCCACGCCTGCTCAGCCGCGACAGCAGTCTTGGTATGCGGAAAGCTGGACGCTGCGTGAAGTGCTCGGTTGTCTTGCGATGCTGATGTTAGCAATCGCTGGAATTGTCGGACTGGCGTGGATCGGCCTGATGTACATCGGAAGCCTGGATTGGTGGTCAAGTGGTATTGGCTGAAGAAAAGATGAAAGCAGATTGAAATGGCAAAAGACAAAAACCAAAAGTCCGAGGGAACGAACATGAAACTTAGACCCCTGCAGGATCGCGTGATCGTGAGGCAGTCGCTCGCGGAGGAGAAAACCGCAAGCGGCATCGTGCTTCCCGACAGCGCGAAGGAAAAGCCCACCAAGGGCAAAGTGATCGCCGTCGGTCCGGGCAAGCTGGACGACAAGGGCCGGCCGATGGAACTGGGCCTGCGCGTGGGCGATACGGTTTACTATGGCAAGTACACCGGCACCGACGTCGAGATCGACGGCGACAAGCTCGTGATCCTGCGCGAGAGCGATGTCCTCGGCGTGCTGGAATAGTTGCTGGTTGCGGGTTGCTAGTTGCTAGTTGAAGCAACGGTATCCTGCGCGCAACTAGCAACTATCAACAAGCTACTGGAGTTTCAATCATGGCAGCGAAACAGATGAAATTTGATACCGACGCTCGCGCGGAAATTGGCGCGGGGTTGTCGCAGTTGGCCCGGGCCGTCAAGGCGACGTTGGGGCCGCGCGGGAAGAACGTGATCTTGCACAAGAGCTACGGCTCGCCGCGAATCACGAAGGACGGCGTGACGGTCTCGAAAGAGGTCGAGCTTCAGCAGCCGTTCGAAAACATGGGCGCGAAGCTCATCAACATGGTCGCGAGCAAGACCGGCGACGTCGCCGGTGATGGCACGACCACCGCGGTCACGCTGGCGGAGGCGATCTATCTGGAAGGCCTGCCGTACATTCGCTCGGGCGTGAATCCGGTGCTGATCCAACGCGGGATCGTCCGCGCCGCGGAAGTCGCGGCCGACGCGATTCGCGATATGTCCAAGCCCGTCAAGGGCAAGGAAGACTACAGGCGCGTCGCGACGATCAGCGCCAACGGCGATGAGCACATCGGCCACCTCATGGCCGACGCGATGGAGAAGGTCGGCAAGGAAGGCGTCATCACCGTCGACGAAGGCAAAGGCACCGAATCGGTCCTCGAATACACCGAGGGCATGCAGTTCGATAAGGGATATTTGTCGCCGTACTTCTTGACGAATCCGACGACGCTGCAGGCGATTCTCGAGAATGCTTACATCCTGCTGCACGAGAAAAAGATTTCGAATCTCGCTGAACTCTTGCCGCTGCTGAACAAGATGGTGGCGAGCGGTCGGCCGCTGCTGATCGTCGCGGAAGATGTGGAAGCTGAGGCGCTGGCGGCGCTGGTCGTCAACAAGCTGCGCGGCGTGTTGAACGTCTGCGCGGTGAAGGCTCCCGGTTTCGGCGATCGTCGCAAAGCAATGATGGGCGACCTCGCGGTCGTCACCGGCGGAAAGTTCATCAGCGAAGATCTTGGGCTGAAGCTTGAGAACGTCGAGATCGAAGATCTCGGCCAGGCGAAGCGCATCGTTGTCGATAAGGACAACACGCTGATCGTCGAAGGCGCCGGCAAGAAGAAAGAGATCGAAGGCCGCGTCGAACAGATCCGCAAACAGGTTGACGCGACGACGAGCGATTACGATCGCGAGAAGCTTCAGGAACGTCTCGCGAAGCTCACCGGCGGTGTCGCGGTGGTGAAGGCCGGTGCGAACACGGAAACGGAAATGAAGGAGCGAAAGGATTTGATCGACGACGCGCTGCACGCCACCAAGGCGGCGGCGGAAGAAGGCATCGTCCCCGGCGGCGGCGTCGCGTTCCTTCGCGCGATCGAAGCCGTTGAGAGCGCTAAGCGGCAGGCCAAGAACGATGAGAAGCTCGGCTTCGACATCGTGGCCGAAGCGCTCAAGGCGCCGGCACGACAGATCGCGGACAACGCCGGTGAAGATGGCGAGGTCATCGTCGCGACGATCCTCGAAAACAAGAATCCGACCTTCGGCTACAACGCTGCCACCGGTGAATATGGCGACATGTACAAGATGGGCGTGATCGACCCGACCAAGGTCGCCCGCACCGCGCTGCTCAACGCTGCCAGCGCGATCGGATTGGCGCTGACCACCGATGTGCTGATCACCGAGATGAAAGATAAGAAGGGCGAAGAAGCCAAAGCGGTCGCGGGCGCGGTGTCGTGAGCTTCTGAACGTCGTTAGCAACACCGAGGCGCGGAGACCCTGGATATCTCCGTGCCTCGACCTCTCCGAGGGTTGGGCATGGCCGAGTTTGTCACTCGTATTTCGATACGCGTGATCGGAATCACAGGCGACAACGTTCTTCGCGTCATTCAAACCATAGAGGGTCACGACAGCCCGTTGAATCTGCCGGCGGACGTTGTGCCGCCTCAGCTCCGAATGCCCAATTCGATCTTCGTTCGGGCCATCGATCACATGAACGGACGCCGCTGGATCGAAGACGTGCGGGGAACCGAGTTGGCGGTGCTTGAGCCGGGGCACGCGGCAGAAGCGAAACAGCCATCAACTACGTCTTCGCCCTTGGCTAAACATGTAAGGAGGTTGCTCGATGATCTCGATGCAATCGCGTCGGCACATGAAGAGGTGTCTGACACGGATGTGCGGGAACAGATGTGGAGCGCGATGCGGCGCGTTTTCTTTGCGCCGGAAGTTGGCTTTGAGATCCCAGATGTGTTCGGCATGTTCTCCACCGGCGGGAATCGCTCAGTAAGAGACGTGTTGAATCGCTTTGTCGACGCCGCCAAACCTGCCGCAGAGAAGGCAGGATTGCGCAACCCGCAACAGCGGCTGGAGGCGTTTCAGGATTCGCGGGTCGAATCACAATCGGGAAGCCGCTACGACGACTACTTTGGCCACGCCGAACAAATCTAAGGAAGACGCTCAGATGCGGGAGCTGGCTGAGCAAATTCACGATCCACCAAATGGCGCGCAGCGTCTGTCGATGGATGCGCTGCGCGCGTGGGAATCGCTCGACTACGGAATGTTCATCCATTTCGGGATGAGCACCTATGACGGCGACGAGTTCAGCAAGGGCGATAAGCCTTCTTCGCATTATGCGCCGGATCAGTTGAACGTCGATCAGTGGTGCCAGGTCGCGCGCGATAGCGGGATGAGATATGCCGTGCTCACCGCCAAGCATGTGGCGGGGCACTGTTTGTGGCCGAGCAAACACACGGATTATCACGTGGGCACCAGCGGGAATACGACCGACGTCGTCGAGCGGTTCAAGATCGCCTGCGAGCAGCACGGCTTGATGCCGGGGTTTTATTATTGCTCGTGGGACAATCATCACACGCTCGGCTCGCTCACGCCCACGTACACGCGGTGGAACGACGCGTACACGACCGAAGCATACCGCGAGTTTCAGCTCAAGCAGATCGAAGAGCTGATCACGCAATACGGCCCGTGGGGCGAAGCGTGGATCGACATCCCCGGCGTGCTTGGTCCGGCAGGACGGCGCGAGCAGTACGCACAGATCGCGAAGCTCGCGCCCAATGCCGTCATCATGATGAACAGCGGCTTCGGCGACGGCAGCAAGTTGAAGTTCGACTACGCGTGGCCGACCGATCTGATGGCGATCGAGCGAAACCTTCCGCACAGTGATCACGGCTACAATCCGTGGCACCAGATCGCCGAGACGAACGATCCGCCTAAAGACTATTACATCGCCGGAGAAGTCTGCGATCCGATCGGTTATCTTTGGTTCCGGTTCGACGATGACGCACCGCGTTCCAATGCCGAATTGCTCGGCATGCGGCTGATCTGCAAAAGTCGCGGGACAAACCTGCTGTTAAACGTTCCGCCCGACCGGCACGGGCTGATTCCGGACGAGCACATTGCGGCGTTGCAACGCCTCCGCAAGAACGTGGAGCGATTTGGTGGATGAGATTTGATGGGGGGAATCGTCCTAAAATCGAGTGAACCGATCGGGAATGACGACATAGAAGAATTGTGAGAACACCAAATAACGTGGCTGCGGTGAAACGGGATTATTACGAGGTGCTTGGCGTCGTCAAAGGCTGCGACGCGGAGGAGATCAAGCGCGCCTATCGCAAGCTGGCGATGAAGCATCACCCCGACCGCAACGACGGCGACGGCAAGGCCGAAGCCGAAATCAAATTCAAAGAATGCGCCGAAGCATACGAAATACTTTCCGATCCTTCGAAGCGCCAACGGTACGACCAGTTCGGACATCAAGGCGTCGCGGGAATGGGTCAGCACGACTTCTCGCACATGGATGTCGGCGACATCTTCTCGATGTTCGACGAAATCTTCGGCGGAATCGGAGGATTTTCTCGCGGAGGCGGTGGCGCTACCCGCGGGCAAACTCCCCGCGCGCCGGCGCGCGGATTTGACTTGGAGACTCAGGTCGAACTCACGCTCAGCGAAGTCGCCACGGGCGCAGAAAAGACGATCGAATTCGAACGTCAGGACAACTGCGAGCCGTGCAAGGGCACTGGCGCGAAACCCGGAACATCGCCCACCGTCTGCGTGCAATGCGGCGGACAAGGTCGCGTCGCGCAACAAGGCTTCGGCGGAATGTTCCGCATGGTCACCACGTGCCCGAACTGTCGCGGCCGCGGAACGATCGTTCGCGATCACTGCCCCAACTGCGGCGGCACCGGACGACAGCTCAAGAAGCGCGTCGTCACAGTGAAAATCCCGGCGGGCGTTCATGAGGGACAGGCCGTAAGAATCGTCGGCGAAGGTGAGGCCGGCGACGCCAGCGCACCGGCGGGCGATCTGCACTGCTACATCTCCATTCGCGCGCACCCGGTTTTCACGCGACACAACAACGACCTCGTCTGCCAAGTCCCGATCAGCTTCACGCAGGCAGCGCTGGGCGGGAAAATCGACGTGCCCACGCTTAAGGGAAAAGAGGATTTCGAGATCCCCCCCGGCACGCAGCACGGCGAGATATTCAAGCTGAAAGGCAAAGGTTTGCCGGACATTCGCAGTTATCGCAACGGCGATGAAGTCGTACAAATACTGATTGAAGTTCCGAAGAAACTGAGCGACAAGCAGAAGCAGCTTCTGCGTGAATTCGCTGCGACAGAAGACGACAAATCGCTTCCGCAACGACGCGGCTTCCTCGACAAGATCAAGGGGATGATTACAGGCGAAGATTGAGCAGGATGACATGAGCAGGACCCCCAATAACGATGACCTCGACAATGAAGTCGGCCTGGATTCCGCCGAGGCCGCGGATGAAAGCTCCCCGTCGCTTCAGGACTACGACAAGGTGAAGGCTGAGCGCGATGCGCTGTTCGAACGGCTCGCCCGAGCGCAGGCGGATTTCCAGAACTCGCGCAAGCGCCTCGAGACCGAATCCGATCAGCGCCTGCAATACGCCAACTCGCAACTGATTAAGAATCTCTTGCCCACGATCGACAACCTCGAGCGCGCGATGGCGGTCGATGTCACCAAGACCGATGCGGCCTCGATCATCAAGGGACTTCAGGTTCTGATCGATCAACTGATGAAGGTGCTGGCGGTGCAGAATGTGGAAGTGATCGCGCCGGAAGTCGGTTCGCCGTTCGATCCGACGCGTCATGAAGCGCTGATGCAGCAGGAGAGTCAGTATCCGCCGAACACCGTCACGCAGCTTTTACAAAAAGGTTACGCGCTGCGCGACCGCACGCTGCGACCAGCGCAGGTGGCGGTCAGCAAAGCCGGATAGTTGCCAGTTGTTAGTTGCCAGTTGCCAGCAAGGCACCGGGCGACTTCCTTACTGGCAACAGGCAACTAACAACTGGCAACCTGCCTTATGCCCACTTACGAATATCAGTGCGACGCCTGCGGCGAGCGTTTCGAAAAGTTCCAGTCGATGTCGGCCACACCGGTCAAGAAGTGTCCGAAGTGCGGCAAGAACAAAGTCAGGCGATTGATCTCCGCCGGCGCCGGCATTCTGTTCAAGGGGAGCGGCTTCTACATCACCGACTACCGCGACAAGAGCTACACGGACAAAGCCAAGGCCGAAACCGGTGCGGTTGAGACGAAGTCGACCGAAACGAAGACCACAGAGACCAAGACCGGTGAGAGGAAGTCGGGCGATGCAGCCAAACCCGCCGCCATCGAAGCGAAACCAGCGGCGACAACTGAAGCGAAGCCGGTAGCATCAACCGAGAGCAAACCGCCAACTCCGAAAGCTGCATCCAAATCCGCTTCGAAGAAACACAGGAAATGAACCGCACGGGGAATGAACCGCACGGGGCGACCATGCAATGCGCCATCTGCAAACGCGACATCGCCGAATCCGATCCGCAAGCCAAAGCGCTTCTGCCTTTCTGTTCTGAACGCTGTAAGCTGATTGACCTTGGCCGCTGGCTCAACGGGAAATATCAGATTCCAGTTGATGAATCGGCGCGCGAGACGTCGGAAGACGAACGCGATTAGCATGCCGCGCGAACAGTTCTCCAATTCGGTGCGTGAAACCGAGCAGATCGCGATCAAGCTCGCAGCGACGCTTCGCGGGGGCGAGTGCATCGCGCTGAATGGCGAACTGGGCGCCGGCAAGACCCAGTTCGTCCGCGGCCTGCTCAAGGGACTGGGCGGGGAAGCACGATCTGTCAGCAGCCCGACCTTCGTCCTACTCAACGTCTACGAGACCGGCCGGTTGAAGCTGTTCCACCTGGATGCGTACCGCGTGCATGGATCGGAAGATTTCGAATCGATCGGCTTCACGGAATTGCTCGAGCAGGGCGGGGTGGTGGTCGTCGAGTGGGCCGAACGCGTGGCGGCGCTGCTGCCTGCGAATCGGCTCTCCGTCAACATCGAGCACGTGGACGATCACACGCGAACGATCACGATCGAGCCGCCGGTTTGATGTAGCGCGCGGGCGTTCTACAATCCCGCCTTGATGAGCACGGTCCACCTTCCACTGGCACAATCGACGTCGGAAGAATCGATCGATCGCGACGCGATCGCCGGGGATCTGTCGAAGCTGATCACCGGGCAGGTCCGATTCCGGGATCACGATCGACGGCTTTACTCAACCGATGCATCGATCTTTCAAGTCGAACCGATCGGCGTGGTGGTTCCCGCGAACGTGGAGGAAGCGGCAACGGTTCTGAAGTACTGCGCGGATCGCAACATTCCCGTTCTTCCCCGCGGTGGCGGCACCAGTCTCGCCGGGCAATGCACGAGTCGCGCGGTGGTTATTGATCTGTCGGCGTTGTGTCGACGCGTCCTTTCGATTGATGTCGCGAAACGCATCGCTCACGTCGAAGCGGGCATCACGGTGGATGAAGTCAGCCGCGTGCTGGCGCGCGAGAAGACGAACCTCTTTTACGCGCCCGATCCTGCCACCAGCGCACAAGCTGCGATCGGTGGAACGATCGGCAACAACGCGGCCGGCGCACGATCGATCCGATACGGGCGAACGAGTGAGAACGTCGCTGGTGTCGACGTTGTGCTTTCCTCCGGCGAACGAACGTGGCTCGAACCTGGCGCGGGCCGGCGCGATCCGATTGCACTGCGGCTGGCACGCGGTGTCGCAAACGTCTGCATCCCGCATGCGGCCGAGATCCGCGATCGGTTTCCCAAAACCATTCGTCGCAACGCCGGCTACGGATTGGACATGATCGTCAATCAACTCGTCGGCGGAGTGCGCGTGGAAGACCTCGATCTCTCGCCGCTGATCTGCGGCAGCGAGGGAACGCTGGCGATGGTCGTCGGCGCGAAGTTGAAACTGCATCCGCTGCCGATCGGGCGTGGATTGTCGATCGCAGCGTTCTCGAGCCTGAACGATGCGATCGATCGCGTGAGCGCGATCGTCGCCACACGTCCGACCGCGGTCGAATTGATCGACGACGTGGTAATGGAAGCGGCACTGGGGAATCTCGCCACGCGTCCGCTGGTGGAACTGTTGCCGAAGATCAACGGCACGATCCCGCGCTTCGTCCTGTACGTCGAATACACGGCAGAGAAGTCGTTAGATGAAATCGACACTGGGTTTGCGGCGCTGCGCGCGGTTTGTCGGGATGCGCCGATCGCTGAGTATCGCGATTCGGATTCGCTCGCCCGCGCCTGGACGCTTCGAAAAGCAGGCGAGCCGCTGCTGCACAGCATCTCGGCCAAGCGAAAGCCGCAGACGTTTGTGGAGGACAACGCGATCCCGCTGGAAAATCTGCCGCGCTTCGTGCGCGAGTTTCAGCAGATCGTCAAGCGTCACAACACGACCGCCGCGTATTGGGCGCACGCATCGGTTGGTGTGTTGCACGTTCGGCCATTGATCGATGTGCACGATCCGAACGATCGAATGATCATGCGGTCGATCGCGATCGAAGTGGCCGACCTGGCGCGCGACTGCGGCGGCGTCATGAGCGGCGAACACGGTGACGGCCGAATCCGCGGGCCGCTGCTCGAACGATTCTTCGGCCCGCGATTGATGCAGGTGTTTCGCGATGTGAAAGAGGTCTTCGATCCGGCCGGCGTGCTCAATCCCGATGATATCGTCGCGCCGGGAAAGATCGAATCGATCACGCAGCGGCTGCGCATCTTGCCCGATGATCGCGAGATCACTGTGCCACACGTCGAGACCTTTTTCACCTACGAC
>JACMJD010000240.1 GCA_014380825.1 Phycisphaerae bacterium
CGCCACGTAAACGGGTCCCGTCAGCGCTATCAGGTTGATTGCGGCCGTGCTCGCGAGGACCGCCGCGGCGCTGTCGCCGCCGCCGATGAGTGTGGTCGCGCCGTTTTTCTTCGTCGCCTCGGCCACCGCTTCGGCCACGGCTTGCGTGCCGTCTTCGAAGGGTTCTTTTTCGAACACGCCCATCGGACCGTTCCAGATCACGGTGCGGGCGGACAAGATCGCATCGCGGTAGATCTTGCACGTTGCGGGGCCGATGTCGAAGCCGGCCTGGTCGTCGGGGATTGGTTCGCTTGCGTCGATGACGTCGGTGTCTTCCGAATCGATCGATGGCGCGACGACGGTGTCTACCGGCAATTTCAGTTTCGGACCCGCCTGCTGAAGCAGGCTCGCCGCCAGGTCTTTCTTATCGGATTCGATCAGGGACTGACCGACTTTCCTCCCCTGCGCAAGGAAGAATGTGTACGCCATCGCGCCGCCGATGAGCACCGAATCGGCTTTACTCAGGAGATTCTGGATCACCTTGATCTTGTCCGACACTTTCGCGCCGCCGAGGATCGCGACAAACGGGCGCGCGGGGTTAGTGATCGCGTCGCCGAGAAATTTCAGTTCGTTCTGGATGAGCAGCCCGATCACGCGCGGCTTGCCCTGCATGGCCTGCGGCACGCCGAAGGTGGATGCGTGCTCGCGATGCGCGGTGCCGAAGGCGTCGTTCACGTAGACGTCGCCGTTCTTGGCGATCTGCCGGGCGAAGTTCGGATCGTTGGCTTCTTCCTCTTTGTGGAAGCGAAGATTCTCCAGCAGCAACACGCCGCCCTCGGGGAGCGCGGCAATGGTGTTGTCGGCCGCCGGCCCGATCGCATCGTTTACGAACACGACCGGTTTGCCCAGCAACTCGGTCAATCGCTCCGCAACCGGTTTGAGCGAATACTTCGGCTCCGGCCCGCCCTTTGGTCGACCGAGATGCGACATCAGAACGAGTCGTCCGCCACGCTCGATGATGTTGTTGATCGTCGGCAGCGCCTGCGTGATCCGCCGATCGTCAGTGATCTGCCCGTTCTCTAGCGGAACGTTAAAATCCGCGCGCATGAGCACGCGTTTGCCTTTTACTTCAACGTCAGAGACCGTTTTCTTAGCCAAAACTAACTCCTGTGGATTAACGTGGTCATGCTAGATGGCACCGCGGGGGTGTCAAGGCGGCAAGGAGATTCGGCGATGATTACGAGACTGGTGCTGCGAGTGGTGAT
Organism: Phycisphaerae bacterium; assembly: GCA_014380825.1. The sequence continues at coordinate 1,245 of JACMJD010000240.1, forward strand.
GTTGTTCGTTGCCTGCGGATTGTCGGCGTGTTCCAGACGCAAGCTCAGGCGTATAGAGCAATGCACCGCAACCGGATGACATGAGCGCGGCTCAACCCGACTTGAGACGCGATCGAGACGTTGCAGGCGAAGTGAATGAGCTCACGATAGGGCGTGATCCCGCGGCTGCGCTGGGTGCGTACACTGCGCTACGCCACGGCGTAGCGCAGTGTACGCACGCAGCGCAACTGCGAGATCGGCTTGGTGTCCGAGCGCGTGCGCGGGTTGACAATCTCCGCGCGCCCGAGAAGCATTCTGCGAACGTGAGTCGAAAAGATCATCCCGTCGCATCAGTTCCCACAAATCAATCTGACGGCGGCGCGATCATCGCGCTGTGGCTGGTGACCGCATACCTGTTGCTGATCATCGGCGGGGTCGCGTTTTTTCGGAGCGACCGCGCGACGATTGCGGGAAACCCGCTGAGCTGGCCACGCGCGATTTTCACTGCCGTGAATGCGGCCACGCTGACCGGGTTTCAGCAAAGCGTCGCGCTGGATTCGCTTCAACCGGCCGGGCAATACTGCGCGGCGGTGCTGATGATCGGCGGGACGTTTCTCACGATCAGCGCGTCGACAATTGCGGTCGCCCGGATCATCCGCAAAGCCTGGTCGATTCCATTGATTCTGTTTTCCGCGGCGCTGGCACAGGTATTCGCGACGCTCATCGGCGGCCTTCTCCTGCACACGCCAGGCACCAACATGTGGCCGGCGATGTTTCAGGCCGCAAGCGCTTTCGGCAACTGCGGACTGACGATCGGCCCGGTGCCCGGCGCGGACGATTCGCGGACGTATCTGGCCATCCTTCCGCTGGCGATGCTCGGCGCGCTGGGCCTGCCGGTGCTGATCGATGTCGCGCAATCGGTGATTCGCACCGAGCGACTCTCGACGCACACGCGAACGGTGCTGATGGTCAGCGCGGTCGCATTTCTCGCTGGCTTTATCGCGTGCGGCTGGTTCGCGCTGCCCGATCAGGCGCTGAGCGAAATTTCCGCCAGTCGCTGGCGGCAGGCGCTGTCGATCGGTCTGAACGCCAGCATCAACACGCGCACCTGCGGATTGCCGATCGAATACGTCTACGACTACCCGCGCGCGATGCAGTGGCTGCTGATCCCGCTGATGCTGATCGGCGGCGCCCCGGCGAGCGCCGCGGGAGGATTGAAATTGACGACGCTAATCGTGCTTTTC
>JACMJD010000241.1 GCA_014380825.1 Phycisphaerae bacterium
ACAGCGACCGGAAATTGTCGAGCGTCAGCGTGTTCAGCGCGTGCCACGGCAGAAACGGATAGTTGAACAGATCGTTGCCGCGTTTCACCGTGGCAGCAATCAGCCAGAAGAACGGCGTGAGCGCCAGCAGCGCGATGGCCGTCAGTGGAAGCATGATCAGCAGGCGGCTGATGGGGTTGGTTCGATCCTCACGCATCGTGGTTCACAGTTCCTTGGTCGTTCCACTGAATCGAATCAGGCACAACGCGACCGCCAGGTTTAACGCGACCAGCAGCCATCCAACGGCCGACGCGAGGCCCAGGTCGTTTACCTGGAAGCCCATTTGAAAAAGGTACATCACGATCGTCAGTCCGCGATTGTCCGGACCGGGCGTTTGCTGGAAGAGCACCCATGGCAGCTCGAAGAGTTGGAACGCGCCGATCGTGCCGACCAGGATCATGAAGATCAGGACCGGCCTGATTCCGGGCAGCGTCACGTGCCAGAAGGTTGACCATCGGCCCGCGCCGTCGACCTCCGCGGCTTCGTATAATTCCTGATCTACCGCCTGCAACGCCGCCAGGAAATAGACCATTCCAAATCCGACCGACAGCCACAAAGCTGCGATCAGAACCGATGGCATCGCCAGGTTCGGATCACCCAGCCAACTGATCTCGACAGCGCGGCCCAGGATCTTCGAGAGCCCGAGGTTCACAATCCCGCTGCGCGGACTCAGCAATTGCGCGAACAGAACCGCGACGAATACCTGACCAACCAGATGCGCCGAGAAGAACGCGAAGCGATACACCGCGCGCGCCAGCACGCGCCGGCTGTTCAGCAACAGCGCCAATCCCAGCGCCAGCGGAATCTGCAGGAACAAAAACGCGATCGTGTATCCGATCGTGTTGGTGACGGCCAGCGCGAACACGCGATCACCCAGAACGAAACGGTAGTTGTCCAGCCCCGCAAAGATTTCGTGCCGCGGGCCGACGGTTTTGTAGGTGCTCAGGATCAGGCTGCGAACCAGCGGGTACAGGATGAAGATCGCGAACAGCAGCACGAACGGCAGGACGAACAGGTACGGCGCCAGCCGATGCTGAAGCGACCATGCACGCGACGCCAGGGATACTCGACGCTCCGGGCGAAAATAATCCGGCCGCTGAAGTTCGGCACGACTCATTCGCCGGCCCCGGTTCGACGATCGCCGTGTTCGTGGCTGGCGTCGTCTTCGAATTTTCCGAATTCGATCCGCCGCTGCAAATCTTTCGCGGCCTCGGCCAGCCAGCCGCGAATCTCGACGACCAGCGCATCTCCCTGCTGGCCGTCCTTCACGCGCTGAACGGCGCGGGAAAGAAGGTTCGCGAGCTGCGCGTTGGCGATGCCGGTGAACGGGGTCACGTATCGCAGCGGCATTTTCCTGGCCAGGTCGACGTACAGCTCGCCGGTCTTCTGGTTTGAGTAGAACGGATCGGGCTCATGAAAAGCTGGTTCGTTCCAGAGATCTTTTACCGACGGCAGGATCATCGTCGTCTTCCAGCGCGATTCGATTCCCTGTTTGCTCGAGTAGAGATACATGATGAAGTCGAACGCGGTCTGCGGATCTTTGCATCGGCGGGGGATACCCGCCATCGTTCCGCCCCAGGAACCGGTGGGGGCGTCGCCTTCCTGAAAAACAGGCAGCGGCATCATCGCGACTTTTCCTGCGACGTTCTGCGAGCCGTAGCGCTTGAGATATCCGGCGCGCCAATCCGGCGTGATCAGCGCGCACAGATCGCCTTCGGAAAAATCGCGCGCCCACATGTTCCCGCCCGGCGTTGCGTCGGTCGCCACCGCGCGGGGGCCGGCGACCATCTGCGCGTAGAACGCGATCGTCTCGGCTACGTTCGGGTCGGTCAGGTGGATTTCGTTTCGATCGTCCAGCACGTTGATGTGCCGCTGAAGCAGCATGACGACGATGTAGTCGGCGGCGGTGGTGGGGAGCTCCATCGCGTGCCGCAGCGGGTAACCGCGAGATTTCCAATACTCCTGAAACCGCAGGCAATTCTCCTGAAACTCCGGCCAGGTTTTTGATGATGCCAGATCGACGCCGGCCTGATCGAACAGATCTTTTCGGTAGCTGATGCTGACCGGATGCACATCGTGCGGGATTCCGAAGACGACGCCTTCCTTCGTCCACGGCGAGAGGCGCGATTCGAGAATCCGCGCTCGCCAGCCAGACTTGTCCAGCATCTCGTTCAGCGGCATGAAGCCGACTTCATCGACGGGCGGCCGAAAGTACCGCCCGATCGAGCCGATCTCGATTTCCGCGACGTCCGGCTGATTCGGATCGACATTCACCCGATCAAACATCGCCGTCAGGCGCAGGTTCTCGGCGGCCCCGTTGACGAGCTTGATCTCGACCGACTTGCCGATGCGCTTCTCAAACTGTCCGGCCAACGTCTGCTCGCGCGGCTCGTTCGGCGCGCCGCGATACATCCGTGCATGCGAATCGGCGAACGTCCAGAGCACCAATTCCGCGCGCGGGGGCGTCGAGCGCAGCGCGAGCCCCGTGCCGGCGATCAGCGCGATCGCGATCATCACGAGGATGGGTTTGCCGAGGTGGAACTGCACGAACGGGGATGTTACACGAGGGCGCGCGGACAAAGAATCCTGCGGCTGCGCTTCGGAG
>JACMJD010000242.1 GCA_014380825.1 Phycisphaerae bacterium
AGAGTTCAGAGTTCTGAGGTCAGAGGTCAGAAAAGTCGAAACCGCATTTCCCTGAACTCTGAACTCTGACCTCTGAACTCTCCCACATGATCGACTCCCACAGCCATCTCACCGACCCGCGCCTGCTCGAGCAACTCGACGACGTTCTCTCTGGCGCGGCTCAAGCTCGCATCGATCGAATGATCAGCATCGGCACGAACATCGAAGACGACCGCGCCGTGATCGCGATCTGTCGCGGACGACAGAATTTACGCTGCGCAATCGGCGTGCATCCAAACTATTGTCACGAAGCGAAAATCGAAGACGTAGCGGCGCTGCGCGAGTTGCAAAAAGATCCAAGCGTCGTCGCCCTGGGCGAGATGGGCTTGGACTACTTCCACAAATTCGCCGACCGCGCGACTCAGGTGAAATTCTTCGAAGCGCAGTTGGCGCTCGCTCAAGACGTGAGGCGACCAGTCGTCATCCACTCGCGCGATGCCATCGATGACACGCTGGCGATCATGCGAAACTTCTCAACCGTGCCGGCGGTGTTCCATTGTTTCACCGGAACCAGCGACGAAGCGCGGCGCGTAATCGATGCGGGATATCTCCTGGGCTACACCGGCGCGGTAACGTTTACGAAGAATGAAGACTTGCGCGAAGCCGCGCGACAAACGCCGCGAGATCGCCTGCTGATCGAGACCGATGCGCCGTATCTGACGCCCGAACCCATGCGGAAGCAGAAGACAAATCAACCGTCATTTGTGGTTCATATCGCCGCGACGATTGCGCAGGTGTGGGGGACGACTGTTGAAGCAGTAGATGAGATCACGACGAAGAACGTCGAGCGATTCTTCGGTTGGAACTCGTAAACGCGAATCAGCGGTTCCCTCAACCCTGCATACTGATGCTCGCTTCCATGTGCGCGTTCGGCGCCGGTAGATCGATCTTCGTCGCAACTGCGGCGGCCTTGGATTTGCCGAGCTTGTCGAGCAGGAGTACCCAGGTTTCGCGTTGGTAACGCAGGATGTTTAACGCCTCGTCCAGCGATTGAACCTTGTGCTCGATATTCGCTTCAACAAGCTTGAAGTAGACGAAGTTGTAGAGAGCGGCCAACTTGCCGCACATCTCGGGTGCTAGTTCGTGGCGGAGCGATGAGCTCAGCTCGGTGATGATCTTCTGCGCCCGGCTAAGGCACGTGTAGCTGACCTCGTAATTCTTAAGCGGCAGCGCAGCGCGTGCCTGCTCGGTGAATCGAATCGCGCCGTCATACAGCATGAGCTGCAACTGCTCCGGCGTGGCGGTCATCACCTTGGTACGAAGATAATTCTGGGCGGCTTGGTTGTTCATTCCGTCAACAAACCTCGCACGGCGACTACTGCATCACTCCCGTTATTCCTATCGGCAGTTGAGCTTGGCGAAGTTGAACGCGTTCAATCCTGCGCGTTGGCCGCGCAGATGTGACGGAAATCATCCGGAGATGGTCTGGATCTGACCGATCGCCTTCTGCTGATCCTGCAGGCCCGCGAGCACGGATTCCATGTTGGCGAATTGCCGCTCCAGGCGCGACCGCTTGCCTTCAATCAACTTGTCGAGCGATTCGATGCGCGATTTGAAGCCGTCCGCCTTGCTGTCGAGCGATTTGTTCTGTCGCGGCACAACACCGTTGGCCGGGTCTATCAAGCGATTGATCGCCTGTTCGATCTGGAATCCGGCGCCGGCGTTATTGGTGAATTTTCCGCTCAGATCAAGCCGCCGGCCGTTGATGTCGCCGCCGTCGGATTTCACATTGAGCCCCAGATCCTCGACGGCCTTTGAGCCATTGAAACTGCTGGCGACGAAGGGCTTCGATCCGCGAGTCAGATCCTTCAGCGTGATGTTTCCATCCGCGCCCAACGCCGCAGTGATCTTTCCCGGCGCGCCGGTGTTGATCGCATCGAGCACGTTCGCCAGCGTGTTCGCGCTCGACAGAGAAACGTCGAACTGGCTACCGTCGCGAAGCAGGAAACGAATGTCGCTTACACCAGCACCGGCGGTGCGAACACCCGCGCCGTTGTTGAGCCGACTGAGCGAACTGCTCGCCGCCACGGGTGTGTCGAGCGTCGCGAACAAGCTCTGCACAGCCTGCGGGTTATCGCCATACTCCTCGTTGAACTTGTCCTCGTCGAATGCGAGCTTGCCGCCGGAGGCGACGGTCAAGCCGATGCTCGAGAGCGTGCGATATTTTCCACCGCCGTTCACGACCGCGTTCAGCGAGGCATACATTTCGGTCTGAACCGTATTCACGGTCGACTCGCCCATCAACAGGCCGCGCTCGTTGGTTTCGGTGTCGTACTTCGTAAGGTCCTGGAGCTTGTCGATCATCTCGTTGAACGCATCGGTGAACGTCGTGAGTTCCTTCGAGACATTCTCGCTCGATCGGCTGACGCCCAGCGTCACCGGTTTTTCGCTCACGCTGTGCAGCTCGATGTTGACGCCTTTGATCACGCCCGAAAGCTGGTTCTTACTCGCCGTGACGAGCAGCGGTTGCGACGATCCCGCGCTACCCAGGAACACGGCGGCATCCTGCGCTTCGACTAGATTGTGTGTATCGAGATTGGTCGCGCCCGCGTCAAACACAATGCGTCCCGCGCGGCCCGTGCCGGATGCGTTGAGCGACAGCCGATAAGGCGCGTTGCCTGTGCCATCATTGATGATCGTCGCGGTCGCACCGAAGTTCAGGTCGTTGATTTTCTTCTGCACATCCTGAAGCGTGTCGGTCGCGGTGACCGTGATTGTCTTCTCCTGCGAACCGTCGATCCGATCGACGGCAGCCGAGCCGACAATACCCAGATCGGTGGCGGTGGTGCTGGTGTCGTCGTCCACTTTCAGCTTGTTGGTGCCGGTGGTGGTGTCGACCAGCAGCAGCCCATCGCCGTTGTCGTTGATGCGCGCGGTCACGCCGATCGCGCGGGAATTGATCTCCTGAATGACGTCGGCCAGGCGGATCTCGTTGCCCTGCGTAAGGTCGATCGTCGCGCTGACCCCTGATGCGGTGGTGATCTTGAACTTCCCCGGCGCCACGCCTTTGCCGCCGTTGTATTGACTGAGCAGGGTGTTTTCGCTGACCCAGGCGCGCTGGAGATTTTTCCCGTTAACGGCGGGCGTATTAATGTCGAGCGTTCCTCCGATTCCAAGATCCGCCCCGCTCGTGCCGCCGGCCGATTCACCGATGATCAGCGAACCCGTGCCGCCGGAGGTGTCGACGATCTGCAGCCCGTTGCCGCTGCCGTTGATCGATGCTTTCACGCCGGCGTTGGCGGCGTTGATCAGATCAATCGCATCGGCGACCGTTTTCGCGCCGGAAAGATTGACGTCCACTCCAGCGACCGCGGCGCGAGATTGGATGGAGATCGTACCGAGCGTCAGCCCCGCGCCGCCGTTGAGGCTCGACAGCAGAACAGTATTGATGCCGCCAATAACGTTCGAGCCAGTAAGCGTTCCGGCGGCGCCGGTCGTTTCGATACCAAGATCTTTGGCGGCCTTCGAATCACCCACCGCCACGACGCTGAACGCTCCGCCACCACCACTCAGATCCTGCAATTGAATTCCGTTTGAACCGACAACCGCCGATGCTTTGATCTTCGAACCGCCCGCGGTGTTGATCGCGTCGATCACATCGCCAACCGTTTTCTTGCCGAGCAGAGGAACACCGAAACTAGTCCCGTCGCCGAGGTTGACTGTGAAATCGTTCCCGGTCGCCGCCGTTCGAATGCCGCGGCCGTCGTTGATCGAGGATAGATTCGTGTCGCGCGAGACGAAGTTCACATCCGTGCCAAGAATCTCCGTCGTCGCCACGCTCGCGACGAGCCCAAGATCTTCCGCGGCGTGGCCGTCACCCAGATCCTGCACGATCAGGTTGCTTACAACCTTGCTGGTCGTGTCGGTGAGAATCAGCCCATCGCCCTTCACCGTTGCCTTGACCTGCACGCCAAGGTTCGTGTTGATTTTCTTCACGACATCCTCAACCGAAACGGCCGCCGTGATGTCGACGGTCGCGCTAGCGCCGCTGCGATCGGTGACGCGGAAGGATCCGCGCCGAACGCCTTTGCCGCCGTTGAGTTCGCTAAGCTGCGTTTCGGTCGCCAGGTCACCGCCGCCGCGCTCGATGGTGATCGTGCCGGCGCCGACCTTGGCGCTGTCGAAGTCGACGTATCCCTTGCTGACGGTCTGCTGACTGGTGACCAGCCGCGCTATTCGGAATTGAAACGCGCCGAGTGCCGCGCCGTTCGATGCGGTTGCGGTGAGCACATCTTCATCACTACTGGTGGTTGTCGATGCCTGAAAGCTGGATGGTTTCTTCAGCGTCGTCGCGGAAAGGCGCAGCGAAGTCAGCCGCGTGGTGATGTCGGTGTATGCCAGCTTCTGCTGGTTGGTGTTTTCGATTCGCGTTTCGAGCAGCCGCTTCGGGCGCGACTCGAGCGTCATCAACTGATCGATGATGTCTTTGGAGTTGATCCCGCTGATCAGACCAACGCCGGAGGTAATACGACCCATGAGCGTGTGTCCTGGCTAGCCGTGGAATTTCCTGCGTCGCGGCGTTCGGCCACGCCGCGCCGGTCTTTGGGGCACTGGCGCCGGAAAGAACAGATTGCGCGTCACGGCCTGCGTGCGCTGTTCAGCCCAGAGTTGCAGGAAGCGGCGTTGTGCATCGCGCACCATCCGCAGGCGCGCGGCCGTATCCACCAGTTGAGCGATCGAGTCGGTGGCCTGTTGCATTGCATCTGTTATCGGAACAAACGAGGGGTCGGCATGAGTCATTCTGTCGCTGTCTAGCGGCGGCGAATAAAGATCGCGGCAAACGCGGCGGCGAGTACGTGCTTGCCGCAGAAGATCGTTGTCCCGCGCGCGATGATCGTTAGCACGGCGAAGACGATTGGCGCGAGCCAACGCTCAAAACGAGATGGAATGTTTCGCAGCGCGATGGCGGGAAAGGTTTACGGCAGAGCGGGAAGGTTCGACATCAGGCGCTTTTTCGCAGGTTCCGAAGCTGCGCGCGCTGCACAAGCGCGGTGATCTTGCGAAGCGATCGGCGCATCAGATCTTCGGTCGAAGGCACCAGCAAGCCGCACCGATGTCCTCCGGCGGGCAACTGGCGAACGGTTTGCACGCGCGCCAAGCCTTCCAGGTGTTGGTCTTCGTAATCAAAGAGGATCTTGACGGCCGTGCCAAGGCGGTAATTTTGCTTGGTGATGACTCCGAGACCTTCTGGACTAACGTCAACCAGCGGGCAGTTCCGTTCTTTGTCGATCCGCGCTGTCACCTGCAAGTCGACGACAGACACGCGATAACTGCCGCGACTATCCGCCGACACCGGCGAGCCGACGCTTTGAAACGTGATCGATTGCGTGACCGGCGGAAAATTCGTCGACTCGTTGGCAGCGGTGATCGTCCCGTTCTGTTGCAGGAACTTTCCGTTGTAGTCGAAAAACAGGTTCACATCCGATCCGGCGGGCGGCGCGATCCGCTGCTCGAATCCGATCTGCACGACGTTGCCCGGTTCAACCGCCAGCACCTTGCCCGGATGCAGGACTCGCTCATTCGACTCGTCGGGAACGAGCAGATACACGGCCGATTGCGTGGAAATCATAAACCATCCTTCACTAGGACCGGCCGAAACGGCACATTAAGTATTATCGGTAAGGGTGCTCGCGAACTTCATCATTCCGGGTCAGGGCCGCGTGGGTGGTCGAGAAGTGCTGGATGGGGCGCTTGCGGGCGGGGGCATCGCGTCGAGTTGCTTACGCAGCGCGGCGGATTCCTCGGGCCGATTTGTTGCATCGCAAACCTGCGCCAGTGCAGTCATTGCCTGACGCATCGACGGGCCGTTTTCCGCATTGGCAGCGCGCAAGCGATCGATGCTCGCGCGCAGCGATGCCTCGGCTTCGGCGAAGCGGTTCTGCTTCACGAGGAACAGCCCATACAGGCCAGTCGCGCGCGCGATCGCGCGCGGATCGCCTTCAACCTTCGACACTTTCTCGTACATCTCTTTGAGAAGCGGCTCGGCATCGGCCGGACGCAATTGCGTTTCATAATGCTCGGCGAGGAGCCCGACGATCAGAATCGTCGTCGGATGCTCCTCGCCATTCACGCGCCGCGAGCCGGCGAGTGCTTGTTTGTATATCGTCTCGGCATCGGCGGAACGTCCGAGCCGATCAAGCAGTCGCGCGAGATTGGTCGCGAACGCCACCGTATCCGGATGATTTTCGCCATTGACCCGACGGCATCGCTCCATTGTCAAGCGATAAAGTTGTTCTGCCTCGTCCAGTCTCCCCACGAACATCAGCAGTTCCGCCAGATTGTTGCAGACGATCAGCGTGCTCGGATGCTCTTCGCCGAGCACCGTCTGCATTCCGGCGTACGCTTCGCGATATAGCGATTCAGCCTGATCCAACTTCGCTTGATTTCGCAACCCTAATGCAAGATCGCTTATCGCAATCAGCGTTTGCGGATGCAGATTTCCCTGAACGCGCCGGCGCTTCGCGAGCGCTTCGCGGGACAGCGATTCCGCCTCGTCAAGGCGACCCTGCCGGCCCAGCGATTTTGCGAGGTAGTTGATCGATCCGATCGTGTCCGGGTCATCCTCGCCGAGCACTCGTCGGCGCGCCTGGAGCACCTGGCGATGAATTTGCTGCGCATCGTTGAGCTTGCCGAGATCATCCAGCAATGTCGCCAGATTGAACTGCCGCCGCAGCGTGTGTGGATCGTCCGGCCCGAGCGTCGCAATACTCCGGGCGACTGCGTCGCGACACAGCGGCTCGGCCGCGCTGTAGTTTGCCTGGTACTGAAGATAAAGCGCCACGCTTGATTCGGAATCGATCGTGTCAAAATGATCAGGTCCGAGCAGCTTCCGGCGAATCTCCAGTGCGGCCTGCGCGTGCAAGAGCGCAATATCGACGTGGCCAAGCGCTTCGTATGACTGCGCCAACGCCATGCGGACGGAGGCCTCGATCGTCGGACGATCTCTCAGTTTTTCGCCGACACTCTTTGCTGCGTTGTCGAGCGCCTGTTTGACCGAAACTTCCTTGCCTTGCGCGACCGCCGGATCGGCAGCGCCGAGCACGTCGGCGGCGAGAAATTCATTCACTGCCTGCGTATCCTGTCGCGCGGCTTGCGCGTCGCGCTTCTGGCGTTCAGCTTCGTCACGCTGAACTTTCAATTCCGCGTTCGCCAGATTCGTGCGGTGTTGCTCAGAACGAATCCCGCGGATGTAGACGGCCGTTCCCACGATCACCAGCAGGGTGGCGGTGGCGGTCAGCGTCACGCCGTTGCGGTGCCGGCGGATAAACTTACGCAGTCGATACGCACTATTGGGCGGCCCCGCGATGACCGGTTCATTAGCGAGATGCCGGGCAACATCCGCGATCAGCGCGCTGGCGGTCTCGTATCGGCGGGAACGATCCTTCTCCAGCGCCTTCATCACAATCCAATCCAGATCGCCGCGCACTTCAGTGTTCAGCTTCCGCGGCTCCAACTGTCGCCGCGCCGCAACGGTGGCCAGCGTGTCTTTCATCGCGCTCAGCCGTGTGCTGGGTCGTGGCGGATCGACGTCGCGGATCATACGTTGAATCTCGCCGTACGCTTTGGACCGCAGTTCTTTTCCATCGAACGGTGTCGTGCCCGTGAGCAGCTCATACAGCAGGACGCCCAGCGAATAGATGTCGGTGCGCGTGTCGATGTCCAGCGATCCGTCCGCTTGCTCCGGGCTCATGTATTCCGGCGTGCCGACGAGCTGACGAAATTCCGTGAAGAGCGTTTTTTCAGTGAGGCGCGATTGCGTCGCCTTGGCGATGCCAAAGTCGATCACTTTCGCTACGGCGCGGTCGTCCTGCAAAAATACGAGGATATTCGTCGGCTTGATATCGCGGTGGATGATGCCCTTCGTATGCGCGTGCTGAAGCGCGTGACACACCTGGCCGAACAGATCGAGCCGGCGCTCGAGGCTGAGGTTGGCGTTGTCGCAAAACTTGGTGATCGGGATTCCTTTCACCAACTCCATGACGAAATAAGGGCGGCCGTTCGCGGTTTCGCCGGCGTCGAACACGCGGGCGATGTTGGGATGATCCATCATCGCCAGCGCCTGGCGTTCAGCTTCGAAGCGCGCGATCACCGCGCGCGTGTCCATTCCGACTTTGATGATCTTCAGCGCCACGCGCCGGCGTACCGGATGCGACTGATCGGCCATGTAAACCGTGCCGAAGCCACCTTCGCCGATGACCTGAAGAAGTTTGTACGGGCCGATCGGTTCGCGCGGAACAGTTGCAGGCTGAGTCGCTTCGGTCGTGCCCGCACCGGTGGTGGGCTGAGCGAAGAAATCGCCCGCGCCTTCGTCGGCAACGAGCAACGACTCAACGGCGCGGCGAAGCTCGTCGTTCCCAGCGCAACGGTGATCGAGAAACTCCGCACGCTCGGCGGGCGATAGCTCGCTCGCCTGGAGAAAGATCTCCTTCACTTCGTTTCCACGGGATGTGTCGTCTCTATCTGTCATGAACTCGATCGAGTGGTTGTCGGTTTCGACGTAGCCGCGGGCACCCGTGCCTTCCAATACTTCCCGCGCGTCGTAGCCCTTATCAGGCTCGGCTGTGTTCCAGCCGTCGTAAAGTGTAACAAGGGAATCGATCGTTTCCGCGTATCTTCCCGGCGGGGCATCCGGCGCGGTGCGGTTGATTCGCTCGGCGTCAATCAGGGCGTCTTCGGCATCGGCACGCCGATCTAGTTTCATAAGGGTTTGCCCGTGCAAGAGCCGAAGCACGCCTACGCGCCAGGCGTCCTTACCGTCCGAAACCGAAAAAGTGTCGCCCGCTTCGCGGAAGAGCGGGTGGGCCTCGGCGTGCTTGCCCTGCGCCGCGAGCAGGATCGCCAGGTTGCACGCGCCGCTCCCGAGGTCCGGGTGGTTCGGCGGGAGACTCTTGCGGTAAATTTCCAGCGCCTCGCGCACGAGCGGTTCGGCCTCGGCGATTTTGCCCTGGCCCCGCAGCATGCCGGCTGCGTCGTTCAGATTGTTCGCCAGCAACGGGTGCCCGCTGGGCAATGTTCGGCGGCGAATTTCCAGCGCTTCCCGAAACAGTGGTTCGGCGTCGGCATGCTTGCCTTGCGCGTAGAGCGCATTCGCGAGATTGTTGACCGACATCCGACTGGCTGTACCTTGCGGCGGATCGTCAGAGCTTCGCGGAATAGCGTTTCGGCTTCGGCGTACCGATCCACCTCGAATAACAGCGCCCCAAGATTGGTCAACCCTCCTGCGACCGCCACATCGTCAGGAGTGCGGAGTCGGCGGCGAACTGCCAGACCTTCGCGATGGAGCGTTTCGGCTTCGCTTACCTTTCGCTCGTCCGCAAGCACACCCGCGAGGTGATTCAGGCTGTCGGCGACGACGCGCTCGTCCGCCGGCGCGGCCGAGCGCCGAATGCGCAGCGCCTCACGATGGAGCGACTCAGCCTCGGCTAATTTTCGCAGTGACCGAAGTGTGACCGCCAGATTGTTCATCGCGTCGGCGGTGAGCGGATGATCCGGTGGAAGTGCGGCGCGGCGAAGTTTCAGCGCGCGGCGAAGCAGCGGCTCGGCGTCCTGGTAGCGGCCCAGCCCCAGGAGGGTCACGCCAATCATTTGCCGCACCCCGGCTTCAACGAGCGGCTGATCTTTCAGTTTGCCCGCATCCAACTCGGTTATCGCCGCGGTCACTGCCTGTAGCACGGTGACCGTATCGCCGAGCATCTTGTCCGGATCCGCCGCGCCGAGCATGTCGGTCTGAAACTCGCTGACGGCCTGCGCGATGGCGGCTTGGCGAGCGGCTTCCTGCGCTTGCCGTTCGGCCTCGCGTCGCTGCCTTGCCTGTCCGACCAAACCGATCGTCGTGCCGATGATTCCCGCGATCAACACGACGAGCACGACCACCGACGCCGCAACCGGCCCGCGATGCCTTCGTACAAACTTTCGGACCCGATAGCTCGCACTCGCCTGCGATGCATTCACGGTTTCATCGTTCAGATGATGACTGATATCGCTCGCCAGCGCCGATGCCGACTCGTATCGACGGCGCCGGTCTTTCTCCAGGCACTTCATCACGATCCAGTCCAGTTCGCCTCGGATCGTTGCGCTGAGCTTCTTCGGTTCCGTCGATCGATGCGCAGCGACATTCGGCAAGGTCTCCAGCGTCGATAACCGCGTGCTCGGCCGCGGCGGGTCAACCTCGCGAATCATCCGCTGCATTTCCTCGTACGCCTTGCTTCGCAGCTCGCGCGGATCAAACGGCGGCGCGCCGGTCAGCAGCTCATAAAGCACGACGCCAAGGCTGTAGACGTCCGATCGCGTATCGACATCCAGCCCGCTCATCTCCGCCTGCTCGGGCGACATGTATGCCGGTGTGCCGATCAACTGGCGGAACTCGGTGAACAGCGTGCGTTCGGTAAGGCGCGCCTGGGTCGCTTTCGCCACGCCGAAGTCGATGATCTTCGGTACGGGTTTGTCGTCGTGCAGCGTGACGAGAATATTGCTGGGCTTGATGTCGCGATGAATGATTCCCTTCTGATGCGCATGCTGCACTGCTTGGCAGACGGGGATGAATAACTCCAGCCGCTGCTGCGTGGTCAAGCGTGCGTGATCGCAGTACTGCGTAATCGGATCGCCCTTGACC
>JACMJD010000243.1 GCA_014380825.1 Phycisphaerae bacterium
CCGCAGGGTTTCTCCTCGGCGAGGCGATGATCGGACGACGCGCCGATGTGCTGCGCATCGAGCCGTGCGCGAAGAACGAATTCGGCAACACGATCGACGTGCTGCTTGCGCCCGACGTGCCGGTCGATTTCAATCGGCTGACGCGCAACGTGTTCGCATCCTCAAGCTGCGGCATCTGCGGCAAGGCCTCGATCGATTCCATCCTGCAAACTCTCGATCCGATCGAATCGAACGTTCAGTTTGACGCGACGCTGATCACGCAACTGCCCGCGCTCATGCACGCCGAGCAGCAGACATTCCATCGCACCGGCGGCCTGCACGCGGCGGCGCTGTTTGGGGAAGACGGCAAGATGATCGTGCTCCGCGAAGACGTCGGCCGGCATAACGCGGTCGACAAAGTCATCGGCCACGCGCTGCTGAACGATCTGTATCCGATGGACCGTCACGTCCTGCTCGTCAGCGGGCGATCGAGTTTCGAGATCATGCAGAAAGCGCTCGCCGCGCGGATTCCGATCGTCGCCGCCGTCTCCGCACCGTCGAGCCTCGCGGCCAGCTTCGCCGAAACCAGCGGACAAACGCTGATCGGTTTTCTCCGAGAAGGCCGAATGAACATCTACACGCACCGCGATCGCATTCGACTGGTGTAGTCGCGGCGCGGTAAATTGACACATGGAGAGTAGAGGGTGCTTGGTGGCCCCCGCGGTCTTCAAAACCGCCGTCAGGTCGCGCAAGCGGCTTGAGATAAGTTCGATTCCTATCCTCTCCGTTCGACTCAGCGCGTTCGCTCACGGCGGGCCGCTGTCCGACGTAATTCCACTTCCCAATTCCAGCATTTTCGTTGCAATCGGGCGTTCGTCATCTAATCTCTGTCGTAGCGGATCTTGGGACATTTCCAAAACACCTGCATTCATCGCGAAGGAGAAATGCACATGCGACACCTCTGGCTTCTCTCGTCTCTCGGATTCATCGCGGCGCCGGCGCTGGCGGCACCGGTCGTCAATGGGACGAAGGACGCGCAATACGGGTCGGCGCTGGCAGTGCAAACGGTTAACACGGGCTTCGGCGATAATTCCAGCGAGATGGATGCCGGCTACGCGGTCGTCGATTCGGGACGGCTTTATCTGATGCTCACCGGGAATGTCGAAGCGAATTTCAATCGACTCGAGATCTGGATCGACTCCAAAGCGGGCGGACAATCGGTTTTCGACAGTTCGGGAAATGACAACGCGAATCGCATGGACGGCCTGAAGTTCGACGCGGGATTTACGGCCGACTATCACGTGATCGCGCGGCGCGGCACCGACACCGGTAATCAGAAGTTCGACCTGGATTTCGCGAATCTCGGCACGCAGTCGGCCAGCGGATACTTGGACATCCTGGCGGGCAGCGGTCTCGATGGCGCGGGTTCAACCGGCACGGGCGTGAACGGGACTCCCATTGAAGTCGGCTACAACGACAGCAACATCGCCGGCGTCGACGGAACTGCCCCGACCGCTGCGAATCAGGCTGCCGCCGCTGCTGTGACCACGGGATTGGAGCTAAGCTTCGCGCTCAGCGATCTGGGCTACGCCGGCGGACCGATCAACATCATGGTCGCGCAGAACGGCGGCGGTCACGATTTCTTCTCAAACCAGACGCTCGGCGGACTAACAGCGCCGCAGGGCAACCTGGGTGGTGACGGGAACGGAAACTTCACGGGCACCGCGCCGATCGATTTCACGCTTTTTTCCGGTAACCAATATTTTACGGTTGTTCCAGAACCCTCCAGCGTCGCATTCGCAGCAATCGCGCTTGCCGGAATTCTCCAACGCAAGCGACGCCGTTGACCGGACTTCAACGAACGCGCCACCGTGATCGCCTCGGTCTCCGCCCGACCTGCGGCTACGACCTGCGTGCCTCGCTCGATCGCTGCCCCGAATGCGGCACGCAGGTCGGACTCTGACCGCTCCGCCGTCGTTGCGTCTACAATCGCGCACTATGCAGGAACTGTCGATTATGGATGAGCTGAGTATTCCGGTGAGCGATACCGATCATGCGCTCGGATCCAAAACCGCGCCGGTGACGCTCGTGGAATATGGCGACTACGAATGCCCGGATTGCCTGAACGCGTTTCCGATCGTCAAGCAGTTGCAGGATCGCTTCGGCGATTCGCTGCGGTTTGTCTTCCGGCATTTCCCGCGGAATTCGATTCATCCGCACGCGGGCGTGGCGGCGCAGGCTGCTGAAGCTGCCGCGTTGCAGGGGAAGTTCTGGGAGATGCACGAGACGCTGTTTAAGAATCAACATCGCCTGGGGGACATCGATTTTGGAAATCTGGCACTGAAGATCGGCGCGGAGTTGTACAACTTCGAATCCAGCATGACGGCTGATCGCGTTGTGCGGCGGGTCGATCTGGATCGCAGCAGCGGCGAAGCCAGCGGCGTTCGCGGGACGCCGACGTTTTTCATCAACGGCCGGAAGTATGCGGGGAAAGCCGACTTTGAATCGCTGTCGGCGGCGATCGAAAGCGCGACGAAATAGACTGAAGGGCAGTCGAATCAGCCGCTTTTCTGAACCAGCCACGCGATCGTCTTGTCCGCCATTCGATCAAGCGCCCGCACCGACATCGCGATGTGTTCTTCCTTCGTGTCTTCGATCTTGTTGTGCGAGATGCCGTGCAGGCTTTGCACGAACAGCATGATCGTCGGCACGCCGGTGCGGCACACCTCGGCCGCATCGTGCAGCGGGCCGCTCGGGAGACGATGTGATACGCCGCAGATTTCCTTGATCGCGGCATCGCCCATTTCGATCAGCTCGGGATGAAATGGAAACGGCTGGATCTGCCAGATCTTTTTCCACGCCACGCCGATCTTCTCTTCGCTCGCGACGCGCTCGCTGGCTTCTTTCGCCTCGGCGTACATCTTCGCAAGCGCCGGCGCATCGAGGTGCCGCTGATCGAGCGTCATGATCGCTTCGCCGACGACCGCGGTGACGATTCCCGGCTTGGTGATCACGCTGCCGACCGTGCAGACGCCGCCATGTTTGACGGCGATTTCGCGAATCGCCAGGTGTAGTTTCGAAACACCCGCCAGCGCGTCGCGCCGATGAGCCATCGGAGTGGAGCCGGAATGCGCCGCCTGCCCGGTGAACGTGATCGCGTGACGCTCGACTCCGAACGTGCCGAGCACGACGCCCATCGGTAAGTTTTTACTTTCCAGAACCGGCCCTTGTTCGATGTGCAGCTCGAGATAAGCGGCCGCGCCGTTGAGTTCCTTTCGCGCATCGGTGGCGCGATCGATGTCGATCCCGTAGTCCTTCACCGCGTCGGCGAGCTTGATGCCGTCGCGATCGGTGAGATTGCGCACGTCGTCCGGCACGAGCGCGCCGGAAACCGCGCTGGATCCGAACAAGCTGCGCCCGAATCGCGCGCCTTCCTCGTCGGCCCAGTCGACCAAACGCACGGTGACCGGAGGCGTGCCTTGAGCGGCGATTCGTCGAAGCACTTCAACGCCGGCGAGGACATTGAGACATCCATCGAGCCAGCCACCGTTGGGCACGGAATCGAAATGTCCGCCGATCAGGATCGCCCTCTCAGACTTTCCTTTAAGCGTCGACCAAAGATTGCCGGCCTCGTCCTGGTGCGTTTCGACCGGAAGCTGCGCGAGCTTGTCCTTCAGAAACTTTCGCGCCGCGGCCCAGGTTGGCGTGAACGCGACGCGCTGTGCGCCGTCGGCGTTGCCGGTGAGCGTGCGAAGTTCCTTGAGCTCATCGATCGCCCGATGCGGATTCAGTGACATGGTGGCTCCCGCTGCGCATGATACTCGATACTCGCTCCCGCCCTTGTCATCCTGAGGTACCCCGAAGGATCTCGACTGTCGGGCGCCATTCGCATCCCGAGATCCTTGGATTACCCGCTGCGCGAGTTCCCAGTACCTCAGGATGACAATCGCTTCAGTTTGCCGTGAGTGCAACGCACGAGAGGAGGTGATGCACGCATGACGCGCGACGAAATCA
>JACMJD010000244.1 GCA_014380825.1 Phycisphaerae bacterium
CCAGCGACCGCGCCGGCCGCGTTCGCGCCGCGCGTCGCCTACGACCGCCTCAAAGACATCACGACCATCGAGACCGTTCTGGAAAACATGCGGATCGCCTGCACGCATCCGGGTCGAAAAATGCCCGGCCCGTGTACGCAGGCAACCATCACCATCACCTACCGGCCAGAAACCGCCTGGTCGACGGCGATCTTCTTGCTCGATGGCGGCAAGCGATTTCCGGTGGTCCTGCGCGCGAGCGCAACCACAGCGGATACAACCTGGCTTCGCGCGGTGGCCGACAGCGCGGGGATCGAAATTGCGCTGATGAACGCGAAAAACGCTCGCCGGGAGCTTCGGTTGAGCATGGACGATTCGGCGCGACTGAAGGCGTTCATCGACTTCGTGGGATTCTCGCACGCCGACATCGAGCGACGCCGCGCCGAGACCGTCGCGCAGGCGGCTGAAACACGTGCGCGCGACGCCGCGCGGCGCGAGGCCGATCGCAGGATCGCCGGCGTTGATCCGAAAGACGCGAAGATCGTGCTGATCGTCGATCGGTCGGGCTCGATGATGAACCACATGCACAACGTCAAGTCGCGCGTGCGATCGACCCTCGAGCTGCTGTCGGGCAAGCAGATGTTCGACGTGCTGGCGGTTTCAAACGAGTCGCTCGAATTTTCACCGGACTTGGTCCCGCGGAGCGATGCCAATGTTCAAAAAGCGTTTGTCTGGGTCGCGCAGCTCGTAACAACCGGTGACGACGCGGCTTTGCCCGATACGTTCAAGCAGGCCTTGGACTTGAAGCCCGAATTGATCGTGTTCTTTACCGATGGCGATATCAATGTGGATTCGGCGCAGCAGGCGGTGAATTCATTTCACGAAACGAGCGCGCGGCTGAATCTTGTGCTGTTTAACAGCGATCCCGAAAAAGTGGGTTTGAAAATGATCGCCGAACTGAGCAAGCGTTCCGGCGGAATCGTGCGAGAAGCTTCGCCCGTCGCGGACGAATGAACAAATATTGTTCGCAGTCAGGTATTGGCGGGGGCAACAAAGTTGTGCATGACTGTAAGATCGCCGCGATGTCGGAATCTGCGCAGTCGCGCGAAAACGGACTCAAGTGGATTGCGGCCGCGATCCTCGTCGCCTGGTCGGCGCTGATCGCGCTCGGTTACTTCGCGCGCTTGAGTTACGGCCAGGAAGACGACGAATTCCAGCATCTGCACATGGCTTGGCGGATCGGACAAGGCGAAGTGCCTTACCGCGATTTCTTCGAACTGCACCCGCCACTCTGGCACATGGTGATGGCCCCGATCGTGCGCGACCTGACCTCGTTCGCGCACGCGCCATTCGTCGAGCTGCGCGCCGTTCACGCGATGGCGATCGCGCTCATGCTGCTCGCGAGCCACGCGATCCTGCGCCGCCTGATGCCGCCTGCGCCGGCAGCACTGGGGGCTGGACTCTTTCTGATCAGCAGCGCGTTTAGTTTTGCCTGGTTCGATATCCGACCTGACTGGATTGCGCTGCTGTGTCTGCTGATCGCCGTCGTCTTGATCACTTCGCGATCTGTCAACCCGCGATCGCAACTGCTTCGCTTCGCCGCCGCGGGAATTATTGCAGGCGTGGCCTGCACGATGACGCAGAAGTCGTGGTTCATCGTGCTGGGATTTTTGCTCTGGCTGATCGCGACGACGATTTTCGCACCTTCGACAGACACACGACGTACGCGACTCGCGCGTGCCGGCGCGTTCATCGCCGCCGGCGCAGCGGTGGGATGCGTGCTGCTCGGATATTTCGCATTGCGCGATAGCGCGGGCCATCTCGTCAATGACACGTTGCTCGTACATATCGGCGCGCCGCGCGAGCGCTGGTTCGCAGGCTACTTCCGCGCTTCCGCCGCGCCGGGCGCGGGGTTGCTGGCGATGGGGGCGATCGCGATGGCGATCACTTTTCGCCGCTTCCACGCAGAGCTGCGCTATGCCGGCCCGCGGGGATTGCTGGCGACATTGGGACTGATCGGTGGCATCGCTTATCTGATCACGCCCGCGCCGTTTGAACAAAGCTACTTGTTCCTCATCTGTATCTGGCAATCGCTACTGGCGGCCGTGCTGATCTGGGATGTGGTGCGCGAGCCGAGTGACGCACGCGCGCGACGCGTGGTTCTCATCGCGAGCATAGCGCTCGTGGTCCTTCTGGCGGTGGGTCAGAAGACGACACATGATCGGATCGTCGTCGGCGCGAGTTGGCTGGCCGCGCTGCTCATGGCGGCGGTGGTGTCCACAATATTGTTGCAGCACGCCGCGCGCGTGCGCGCGACGGCCGTACTGCTTGTCTTCAGCGCAATCGGTATCGCGTTCGTCGTTCACGATAATGTGAACGCACTTCGCTTCGATGACCGAGCACAGCGTCAAGCGCGGATGTACGAGGCGCTCGAATCACAGCTCGCGCCCGGCGAGCCGATCATCGCGATGTGGCCGCCGGCGCTGCCGTTCAGGAACCACACCGGCACATTCCCGTTCGCACATCACACGATCCTTGAACTGTTCGGACCACAAGTGGAGGCCGAATATCTCGCCGCGATCGATCGTGGCGACGTGAACGTCGTGTTCGGTTACATGCCTGTTTTCGCGCAATGGCTGCCGGAGTTTGACCGCGTGCTGAAACGACAGTTCCGCCCGCTTTCCGAATCACCAACGATTTACGATGAATCGTGCCAGACCTGGGTGAGAATCGAGGGAGAAGTCGCACGATCGCGCGCCGCGGGAAAAAAGGATGGCGTTGTGGTGGAGGCGGATGTACCGTAAATCTTGCGGTGCGTCAGGACGTTTGGTTCATTGCGCGGAAAAGAGAATGAAAACGGATAACCACCAAGACACCAAGAACACCAAGAAGACAAGACCAGAAATCTGTACTTGAATTCTTGGTGTTTTTGGTGTCTTGGTGGTTCATTTGTTTTTTGTCGTTCAGATCTTATCGCCGAGCAATCGCGCGACTTCCTGACAATCTTTGTCACCGCGGCCCGAAAGATTGATGACGATGACCTGATCCTTTCGCATCGTCGGTGCGATTCTGGCGGCGTGCGCGATCGCGTGCGCCGTTTCGAGCGCCGGGAGAATTCCTTCGAGTCGCGCCAGCAGCTTGAACGCGTCGAGCGCTTCATCATCTGTGATCGAGACGTACTCGACGCGGCCGGTGTCTTTCCAATACGCGTGCTCGGGGCCGACGCCGGGGTAATCTAAACCGGCGCTGCAACTGTGAACGGTTGCAGTTTGGCCGTCGTCATCTTGAAGGACGTAACTGAGCGAGCCGTGCAGCACGCCGGGCTTGCCCGCTGTCAACGAAGCGGCGTGTTGACCGAGATCGGATCCTCGCCCGCCTGCTTCGATGCCGATCAACTTGACTTGCGCATCGCTCACTAGCGGCGCGAAGATTCCTGCGGCGTTTGAACCGCCACCTACGCAGGCGAGCACGACATCGGGTAAACGGTCCCAGGCCTGAAGGGCCTGGGCTTTTAGTTCGGTTCCAATCACGCTTTGGAAGTCGCGCACCATTGCTGGGAATGGGTGCGGGCCGACGACCGATCCAATGATGTAGTGCGTGTGTTCGACGCTGCCCATCCAGTCACGCATCGCTTCGTTGGTCGCGTCCTTCAGCGTCTTGCTGCCGCTGGTGACTTCGATCACGCGGGCGCCGAGCAGTTTCATGCGGAAG
>JACMJD010000245.1 GCA_014380825.1 Phycisphaerae bacterium
GGAAGCGCAAGCGAAGATGAACGAAGCCAAGCAGGAAGGTGAGAAGGGCGAGCAGGGTCAACAAGGTCAGCAGGGAAAGCAACCGGGACACGCGCAGAAGGACGCGCAGCAGAAATTGGATCAGGCAGCACAGCAGGCGGCGAAGGCGATGAGTCAGAGCGAGTCGAAATCGGTAGGCGATGCGGTGCAGCAGGCGTTGCCGCAGTTATCGGATGCGGCCGCACAGGCGCAGCAGGGTCAGACGAAGGAGGCTCAGCAAAGCGCCGAGCAGGCGATGCAGGCACTGGCGCAGGCGCAAGCGTCGGCGGAGATGGCGCAGCAGATGGCGAACGGTCAGCAACCGAAGCCCGGCGAGCAACCGGGTCAACAACCCGGGCAGCAGAATCAGCAGGAGCAAGACAACAAAAACGCCAACGCCGGTGAAGCGCCCGCGCCGGGTGAGCGGCCGGCGGATAAAGATGGTGAGAAAAACAACGTCGCGGGCGTCGGCGGTTATCAGGGCTTGCCGCCGCGCGATCGCGCGGCGTTGCAGCAATCGCAGAAGGACAAGTATCCCGAAGAGTACGGGCCGCTGATCGAACAGTATCTGCGGAGCCTCTCGGAAGAGGGAAAGCCGAAATGATTGCCCCTATGATCACTGGGAGAATCACGTCGATCGTCTGCGTCACGCTCGTCATTGCCATGTCGATGGCGACGCCGCGCGTGGTGCGCGCGGAGCTTCCGCCGGCCGCGGACGACGATGTCGTCGTAGACGCCGCCACCGAATCGGTCATCAAAGGCTCGCTGCGATATCTCGCCGCCAAGCAGGCGCCTACGGGATATTGGACAAGTCGCACCAACAATCATCACGCGGCCATCACCGCGTATGTGTTGATGGCGTACATGGCGTGCGGACAACTGCCGAACGAAGGTGAGTTTGCGAAAACCGTACAGAAGGGCACGGATTTTCTGCTCAGTTGCTGCCGGCCTGACGGATACATCGCGCACTCATCCGGCGAGAGCAACATGTACGGCCACGGCATCGCCACGATCGCGCTGGCGGAGCTGTATGGTCAGACGCGCGATCCGAATATTCGGCCCAAGCTCCAGCGCGCGGTGACGCTGATCGTGAATTGCCAGAACGCGGAGGGCGGCTGGCGGTATCAGCCGCGCGTGGCGGATGCGGATGTGTCGGTCACCGTGCTGCAAGTCGTCGCGCTGCGGGCGGCGAAGAACTGCGGGCTGGATGTGCCGCAGGACACGATAGACCGCGCCGTGAAATACGTGCGATCCTGCTGCGATCGCGAGACCGGCGGGTTCCGCTACATCCCGCGCGACATGCGCGGCCCGGGTTTCGCGCGCACGGCGGCGGCGATTTATTCGCTCCAAGTCTGCGGGCTTTACGATGATCCGATGGTCAAGAACGGATCGAAGTTCCTGTTCGATCGTTTCCGCATCCGCGAAAGCGAATGGTTCACCTACGGAAACTTCTACGCCGCCCCTGCCCAATACATGATCGGCGGCGAGGTGTGGAAGAAGTGGTATGGCCGCGTGAAGCCGACGCTCATTGCGAACGTAAAGCGCAGCGGAGAAATGTACTACTGGCAACCGCTCGATGCCGACCGCGGCGTGAACGATATCTTCGCGACGGCGGTTTACACGACGATCCTGGCGATCCCGTATGGGTATCTGCCTTTATATCAAAGATGATTTTTAACCGCAGATGCACGCAGATGAACGCAGATAGAAAGAAGAGATTCGGAATGCTGCGCGCTCCATTTTTGTTCTTCTCAATCTTCGTTTATCTGCGTTCATCTGCGGTTCCAACCTCTTTCGCCGGATCGATCACCACGCTCGATGGCAAACGGATTGAAGGCGTCGTCGCGATTGATTCGAAGTCTGCGTTGATGGTCACTCCAAAGACCGGCCCGCCGCAGAAAATTGAGCTGGCGAATCTGCTGCATGCGGAGATGGACACGGCATCGGAAGAAACCGGAATGACGCGTGGCGTCGTGTTGTCGGATGGCACCGCGCTGGCCGCCGCGACGTTTCGGCGGGCAGACGCGGATTCGGTGAAGCTGATTCCATCGATGCTCAGCGCCGAAGTCAGCATCAAAACCGTGCGTGTCGCGCGGATCCTGTTCGGCAATTCGCCGCCCGAATTGCTCCAGAGCGTTCCGCGCGGCAGCAATGGCGTGTTGCTGGAGAGCGGGGATTTCGTCGAAGGCGAATTCGTCGCGCTGGAGAACGGGAAGATCAAGATCAGCTCGGTGCTGTTCGGCATCCAGGGCTTCGACGCCGGACGCCCGGCCAAGGCGGTTGTGCTTCGCGACACTAGGCCAGCGAGCGGTGCGTTTGTAGTCCGTCTCACGGATGGTTCGTTGCTGCCCGCCAGCGCGATTTCGCTTGATCGCGCTGCCACGCAGATTGAGAAGACGCCGTTTGGAACGATTCCCGTCAAGTTCGAGGACATCGCCGAAATCAGCGGCGGCGGTAACCGCATCGTTTCGTTGACCGCGCTGAAGCCTTCGATTTCCGGCGGCCCTGCTTCGCTGGATGGTCTGGCAAAACAATCGCCGCCGCCCACGCTGGTCGGTTTGAAGAAGTCGCCGGTGAACGTTGTTCACTTGCCCGCAAATGTTTCGGTGACGTACGAGCTGAACGGAGATTACGTGAGCTTCATCGCGCATGTCGGCGTGCCTGCTCACCTTGTGCCGACGCAGCGCGTCCAGATCGTCGTGCTGGTTGATGGCCAGGAACGATTTCGCAGCGACGATCGAACCAGCGTGGACGATGCGCTGCCGGTGGCGATCAGCGTTCGCGGCGCGAAGGGATTGACGCTGCAAATCCATCTGGATGGCAACAAAAGCCCACAATCGAGTTTCGGCGCGTCTGCCATGTGGGTTGATCCGCTGCTAACTCGTGTTCATGGCGAGTGACGGAAAATCTTCACGATTCAAATATGGAATGTGGTTGATTTCTCTGCGCGCGGTTGGTGTAATTTACACACGCGCACCGCAGCCACTTCCGCGCCAGGCAAAGTGAATGAAGAGAAAAGAAAGAATGCGGTGGATGCGCGCGATGTAGCGACGCGAAGCAGAAACGCACGTGCGTCTGGAACACATCTTCGAACACCAGACGCGCGCGAGACAAATGAAACGAATGGATGGGGCAGAGAATAGGTTGTTGAGGCGTCACGTCTGAAGCGGCACGAGCCGGCATTGGTCCGTGGTGGACAATTCGGCTCAACGCGCAAGGGGTTTTTTTTGGAGGACGGCCATGCCTACAGGCACCGTCAAGTGGTTCGATTCGAAAAAGGGTTTCGGCTTCATCGTCGGACCCGAGGGCAAGGATGTTTTCGTTCACTTCACGCGCATCGAAGGCGACGGATTCCGCTCGCTGCGAGATGGCGAACAAGTGGAATACGAGCACACGCAAGGCGAGAAAGGATTGCTGGCCACCAGCGTGAAACGACTGGTGATCGCCGGCATCACCGAGGCGCACGCATCGATGGCCGGCAACGGCGCGATGCGGGCGTTCTGAATAGAACGCGTGACAAGGTGAGTGGGTGACAAGGTGAAACTACGAGCGCGCGATGCGCGCTTTCGTTCACCTTGTCACCCCATCACCTTGTCACCTTGTCACTGCAATCGTAGCGACCTACAACTCCGACGCCGCTCCCGGTATCCTCCCCCGCCATGGGTTCATTCACGTGGGGCTTGCTGGTGGGCTGGGGCAGCAGCCTGCTCGTCGCCGCGGGGATGGGCGCGTATTTCTACCGCCGATTCGTGCTGCTGGCGCGCCGCGCGCGCCACGCCGAGCGCCTCGCTGAATTGGGCACGCTCACCAGCGGGCTGGCGCATGAGATCAAGAATCCGCTCTCGACGGTTCAGCTCAATCTCCAACTGCTCCAGGAAGATCTCGACCCCAACGAGCCGGAATATCACCGCCTGGTCAATCGCCTGGCCACCGTAAAGAACGAGACGAGCCGGCTTCGCGAGATCCTCGACGACTTCCTGCGCTACGCCGGCCGAATCGAGCTGGAGCGCAAACCGGTCGAGCTGAACACACTGCTTGAAGAGCTGGTCGACTTCTTCGCCCCGCAGGCTGCCTCGCAGCGCGTTCAGATTCGCTTCCAGCGCACGGATCAGCCGCTGATCGCGCCGGTCGACGCCAAGCTCATCAAGCAATGCGTGCTGAACCTGATGATCAACGCGGTCCAGGCCATGGGCGCCGGCGGCGAACTGATCCTGCAACTGAAGTCCGAGCCGCTGTTCGCGGTGATCGACGTAATCGACACGGGCAGCGGCATCCCGCCGGAAAAGCTGCCGAAGATCTTCGATGCGTACTACACAACGAAGCGCGGCGGCACGGGTTTGGGTTTAGCGATGGCGCGCCGAATCGCGCAAGAACATGGTGGAGATTTGGCCGTTCAGAGCGAACCGGGGAAGGGATCGGATTTCAAACTGACGTTGCCGCTGAGGTGAGCAGCCGCTTGCGGCGTCGCAGATCGAGAGACTCACACTTCCTGATCTGCGACGCCGCAAGCGGCGGGTTGCAGGATCGCTCTTGTCATAGACAATCTCCGCGACGATCTCCATAGAATGCCGCATGCCAGATAATTCCGACATCACTCGTTCCACCATCCTCGTCGTCGACGACGAGCGCGAGCACGCGCAAGTCATGTGCGAAGCGTTGCAGCGGCAAGGCCACACGTGCGATGTGACGTACAACCTCGATGAAGCCCGGGCCAAGCTTCAGAAGAAGAAGTTTGACGTGATCGTCACCGATCTGCTGATGGACGGTCGCAAGGATGGGCTGGAAGTCTTGAAGATGGCGCAGGCGTTTCATCCGCCGCCGCCGGTTTTGCTCGTGACGGCGTTGAACGATGTGCCGACGAGCAAGAGCGCGATGAGCGAAGGGGCTTACGATTACATCGTCAAGCCGCTCGATCTGGAACACTTCCGCGAGCAGGTGAACCGGGCGGCGGAGAAGGCGGCGCTTCAGAAACAGAATCAGGTCTTGCAGGAACAGATCGAAGATCGTGCCGGGTTCGAGGGTATCATCGGCCGCAGTTACGCGATGCAGCAGGTGATCGAGACCGCGCGGAGCATCGCGGCCAGCGATATTCCGGTGCTGGTGATGGGTGAAAGCGGCACCGGCAAGGAGCTGGTCGCGCGGGCGATTCACAACAACTCGCGACGGCGAAAGCAGCGGCTGGTCGCGCTCAACTGCGCCGGCCTGAGCGAGAGCATTCTCGAAGACGAGCTCTTTGGCCACGTGCGCGGTGCGTTTACGGGCGCGCAAGGCGATCGCGCGGGTCGCTTCGAACATTCAGACAAGGGCACGTTGTTCATGGATGAGATCGGCGACATGCCGCAGTCCATGCAGGCCAAGCTTTTGCGCGTGCTGGAGAACGGCGAAGTTGTGCGGCTGGGCGCGAACGATCCGATCCGCGTCGACGTTCGGCTGATCAGCGCGACCAATCGCGACCTGGATGAGATGGTGGCCGAGAGGAAGTTTCGCGAGGATCTGTTCTTTCGCATCAAGGGCGTGACGATTCTGATTCCGCCGCTGCGACAGCGGCGCGAAGATATTCCGCTGCTGACGTACTACTTCATGCAAAGTGCGGCCGAGCGATACAACAAGCAGATCGAAGGGATTGAGCCGGAGGCGCAGCAGGCGTTGATGGGCTATCACTGGCCGGGCAACGTGCGCGAGCTGAAGAACGTGATCGAGAATATGGTGGTGCTGTCGCCGGGCTCGATGATTTCGATGAAGAGCCTGCCGCGCGAACTGGTGCCCGCCGGCGCGGAGCATTCATCGGGCAGCGTAGACAACCTCGTTGGCCTGACGATGGAACAGGTCGAGAAGGAGCACATCCGCGAAACGCTGAAGCGCGTGCAGGGCAACCGCGAACAGGCCGCGAAGATCCTGGGCATCGGGGAGCGAACGCTATATCGGAAGATCAAGGAATACGATCTGCATTAGCGAAGCCTCAGCGCGGCAAATACAGCCGTTGGCTCAGTACATTGGCTTTGCAAACCGAGTGAACGGCGGTTGAA
>JACMJD010000246.1 GCA_014380825.1 Phycisphaerae bacterium
ACATGAACAGCAGCGCCGCGATCAAAGCATTCGTCGGTGAAAACGGCGGCGCGGTTTGCACGAGTTCGAACTGTCGCAACGTGCTGGATTGGGCGCTAAACAAGAGGTCAGAGGTCAGAGTTCAGAGTTCAGACTCTAATGGCGATCCCGCTTCAGCGGGTGTGTCTTCCGGCAAGGTCAAAATCCTCTTCTTCCCCGACCAACACCTCGGGCGCAACACCGCGCACGCGATGGGATATCCGCTCGACAGGATGGTCGTCTGGGACCCGCGCGAAGACCTGGGCGGCAATAGCGAAGAAGATCTCCGCAACGCCGACTTCGTCCTGTGGAAAGGCCACTGCTCCGTCCATCAACTTTTCCGCCCGGAGCACGTCGACCAAGCTCGCGCGCAGCATCCCGGCATCAAAGTGATGGTGCATCCCGAGTGCCGCTTCGAAGTCGTCGAAAAAGCCGATCTCGCCGGCAGCACGGCGTACATCGTCGAACAAGTCCGCAAAGCCCCGCCCGGCACCGCCTGGGCCATCGGCACGGAAGTTCATCTGATCAACCGCCTGAAGCAGCAGCATCCGGAGCAGACGATCATCGTGCTAAGCGAATGCCAGTGCCTGTGTACGACGATGTTCCGCATCGACCTGCCGCATTTGTGCTGGGCGCTGGAGAATCTGGTGGATGGCCGGGTCGTGAACGAAATCAAGGTCGACGATCACACCCGAAAATTCGCGACGATCGCGCTGGAGCGAATGCTGGCGATTAAGGGAACGGGAAATCCGATCGGAAAGCAGCAACCAACAACGACGTCAGTGGATTAGCTGCCGCTCGTTGTGTCCCCTTACGTGACACCTGACTAGAAAAGATTCATCCAATGAACGACCACGACATGGCAAACCTGATGAAGGCGGCGACCGAGCGGCAGTTGGCGGTGGCGGCGCTACAGAAAAAGTACGAGGACAGCGAAAGCATTCCGACCGAGCAACTCGTCCGCGACATGCGTGAGCTGCTCGCCACAGAGCGGGTCGTGCTCGACGCGATCATCACGCTCTTCGTCAAGCTGGGCGATAGCGAGGACGCACCATCGGGCCAGTGAGGCAGTCAATCGACCGACCACCACCCGTTTCCATTTCCTCGATACCGAAGCTGGACGGTGATGGTATGCTCAA
This sequence comes from Phycisphaerae bacterium, assembly GCA_014380825.1. The sequence continues at coordinate 1,158 of JACMJD010000246.1, forward strand.
CGGTTAGCGGCTGATGCATCATTGGAGAGAGCGGTTGCGCCTCTAATTGACGTTTGCAACCGGAAACCTGATGAAGCCTTCTACAGATGGAGAGCTGTCATGCGCGCACCTGCATTCGTCGTCTTTGGGCTTCTGAGCATTCCCGTAGGCGAAGCACCGGCAAGTTTCGTTCCCGTTTACGGTGCGGACGTCGGCGGTGCGGGCGGGAACCCGTATCTCCCTTTTGAGCCGGGGAGGACCGCCGGGGATGGCTTGGGCATCGGATCTGTTTACCGCGCGACGCCGACCCCTGGCACGCTCAAGTCATTCAGATGGGGCCCCAACGGCACCGTCGAGCTGAGTGCCCCCAGTTTCAGTCGCCCATACGGCATCAACAAAACCGGGATGGCGGTAGGAACGGCGGGCCTTCCTGTGCGGTGGGATGAGAGTGGCGTCGTAACCGAACTTGGTCATCTTGGGGACCCAAGCACTGGCAGCACCACCGGCATTGCACTGACAATCAACGATGCCGGTGCGAGCGCCGGTTGGGTGTTGGACTACGTTGATGATCAGCCCGTGGGAAACCGCGCCGTGCGTTGGGATGCCGGGCACACCACGGCGACTGCGCTGGATCACATCAGTACCGACTTGAACGGCCACGGCGCTAGTGTCGCGGTCTCGATTAACGCGCACGGATTAATTGCAGGCAACGGACAAAAGTACGTCAACGGAGTGGATCGTGGCACTCGCGCTGTACGGTGGGCTGCCAGCGGCACGGAGGCGACCGAGCTGGGCATTCTTGGCACTAGTCCCTCCGGCAATACAAACGCAACCGTATACCGCGTCAACGACTCCGGCACCGCTGTTGGGTACTGCGGTCTGTACGATGGGACCAGCAGTTCAGGTAAGCGAGTTCCGGCCCGTTGGGACGGTTCGGGAGCGGCAGCGACGCCGCTCCTTCACCCGGACGGAGTCAAGTCCGGATACGCGTTCGACGTCAACAATGCCGGTACAGCGGTTGGTTGGGTGGAAGAATACGTAAACACCTTTCTCACCTTCCACGCGATGCGTTGGGATCCAGGCCAAAATGTGGGAATCCCGCTGCGCGGACTGACTAATCCAAATGCGGAGACCGCAGCGCACGCGATCAACGACTCGGGGATCGTTGTTGGGCTTGTGTACGATGCCGGTGGCGGCGCCTTTATGTGGTTGCCGGACGGGACTCCCGTTCGACTAAATTCACTGATCGACCCGGCATCCGGCTGGTCGCTCTATTCGGCCATCGGAATCAGCGACACCAACTGGGTTACGGGTTACGGCGTGTTTGATCCCGACGGCGCGGGTGGCGTCGCAGGATACGATCGCATGTTCATAATCCAGGTGCCGGAGCCGCGAGGCATCGCGGCAACGTGCATGTGCGCTCTGGCACGGCTGTCACGGGGTCACCGCCGCCGGCTCTATGCCAAATCTACTCTTTCTTGAGCGATCACGATCGCTCGACGAGCGCCAGATCGGAAACGGGGACGGGGCTGGTCTTGCTTGCGTTGCGCTTATGTCTCGCCTTGCGCTGCGCGCCGCGGCCGTGAAATGCGCAGCGCGGCGAAATGAAAAATATGAAAATCTCACGGGGGTTTTCAGAGGAAACTGACGGATGTCGGCCTTGCGCTGCGCGCGGCGCGACTGGCCGGCGCAGCGCGGGCAGTAATGGTGAGGGCGGTGTTTCGCGACGCCCGTGATCTCACGTTCGGGCCGGACGTAGTTGCTCTTTCGCAATCGAATGTTCAACGTGGGCAAGGTCATGCCTTGCGGCAATTTGGGCCGTTCCCGAAAATTCCCGAAAACACCCGATCGGCGAAAATCGTCTCAGCGACAAAACGTGGCCGGGCCGGGAGATGTCGATTGTGTGGGTGTGCGGGCCGGGAAAAGCGGGATGAACGCCAAGCCGGGAAGCGGAAGAGATTGGTCCGCGAATTGACACGGTTCACGAATCAGAATCACAATCATTCGTGTTCATTCGTGTTCATTCGCGGATCATCAAGTTTTCCTAATCTTCTCTCTGCATGGCATGGCGATCTTGGCGCTTCGGCAAGCTCAGGACCGGCGGCTTGGCGTTCAGTGTGTATTCGGGCCGGAAATTTGTCTCGGCAACGAAGCCGTTTCGCGTTTTCGCGCTCGTTCGCGTAATGGCAGGGCTGGCCGGGAGTTGGGCTCGGGGGCTTGGAAAAGGAGGATCAAAAACGCATATCAATCTGGAGGAACGAAGCCGTTTCGGAGAGGTCAGAAATCAGACGCTGGTGCGATCACTTCGGTGGATCGATCTCAACCGAGAAGAACAGCGGCCGGTGGTCGTATTTGTCTTTGCCGAATTCGGCGATCCACTTTTGCGTTTCTTCCGATCGCAGAAACTGTGCGAGCTTGCGAGCCGCGTCCACGCGGGCGCCGGTCACTCGATTGGGATTGGCAACCGCCACCACATAAGGCCGGCGCAGCGCTTCGTCGGCGGCGACCATCAATCCCATTCCGTCAGCAGACAATTTGCCCGTCAGAAATGGGATGCGGCCGATCATCGTGTACGCGTGCTTTTCCGCGGCGATCTTCAATACTTCGCGCTGGCGGTCTTCGAACAGCGTCGTGATGTTCTTCGGATCGAACCGAATGTCGTTCGCATCGACGATTGCGCGGAGCACGCCCTGCGCGCCGAGGCTCGCATGTACCACCAGCGGCTGACCGCTCGCCGCGAGTTTGCGCAGCGCGTCGCCGGCGCTGGTCATTCCTTTTATCCCGGCCGGATCATTCGTCGGGCCGACGATGATCAGCTCATTTCGACACCATGGTTGCGGGTCCATCGCCAGGCCGTCGGCGACGAGGTTGATGATCTTGTCGCTGGAATGCATCGTGATCAGATCGATCCCGCCGTCGCGGAACGAGCGGTCGATCGTTTGCTTTTCGCCGAACGCGACGGTTTGAATTTTGATGCCGGTTTGCTTTTCAAACCGCGCCGCGACTTGCGGCCAGAAATCGGTGTCCATCATGCCGTTGATCACGGCGCAGCGGACGATAGTTGGTTGAGTTGTGGCCTGCGCGTGCGAGATCGAGCTGAGCGTGAGGACCAGGATCGCGGTGAAGATTGCTCGCATCATTTCGTTCGTCGTCGAAGAAGTGGAATGGCCAAACCGATGATTGCGGTCGCCGCCGGCTCGGGGATCGCGTCGGCCGTTATGGACAACTCGGGCCGGCTTGTCGCGGTGCCGAAGGTTCGACTGTTGAACAAATAGCTGACCGCGGCATCGGCCGACAACAGGTGCAGGCTGACGAGCGAACCGGCGGAAACATCGTTCGTGAAATTCGCGGGCAGCGAAAGTGCGTTGGACGTCGAGCCGCTGTTTCCGCCGGGGAATGCGAAGTTTCCGAGCGGCGTGACACCGTTTGCGAGAAACGCCGGCAGCGTGTTGAAGTTCACGCCCACGGCGCTCGGAGTCGACGGCATGCCAGCGCCTTCGACCCACGAGTCATCCTGCATCCAGCGAACCGCTAACTGACCGGCCGCGTTGGCGTTGAAGATTGCGTTGTTCGGCGTGGCCGCGGTCAACTTCAGTGACGCTGAAGTCAGTTGCCAGTTTCCCGCGCCGAATGTGGTGTCGAATGCCGCCTTCGTCGCCGCCAGATCGAATCGCATGACCGATTGAAATTCGCCGGTGCTCGATCCGGGCGCTGAGATTCCAAGTCCACCGGCGGCGCCGAAGTTTCCGGTCGGGTTGCCCGACGTCACGAACGTGTCGGCGACGGGATTGATTGCCTGTGTCTGCGCCGCGTGCGCGAGCATCGGCAAGGCGCAGGCAGAAAGAACAAACTTGAAGAACGGAGCACGCATGCAATTCTCCCTGTACAAATTAGCCACCGCCGGGTCCGGCCCAAGTGGACGTTTTGATCACCCAACGCACGTCAGCGCGTTGCACTTCGCCCTTGCCCACACCGATCTCCGCGCCGGTGTAGCTAGCGACATGACCATCGAGAAATCCGAGATTTGCCCGCCTGTTGTTGCCGTGGCGCGCGACCGCAGTATACGGATTTGCCGACGGCAGAACCGAACAATATTCGCCCGCTCCTTCGGCCAGAAAAACCACCGTCGCCCACGGTCCAATCCGGTTAATCCGATCGGGCAGCGCGGCTTGCCAGGTCGAAAGTCGCATGTTCATCGCGTAGCTGAAGAAGCATTTCTGCCCGCCGTCGATCGCGGATGGACAAGACCAGATCGAACCATCGCCCGGGCGCGGAATGCGTTTCTCGGCGACGCGTTCCACATACATCTTCGTCCGCATGATCGGCGGGAGCGCGTTGAACCAGTCGGAGGGGCGATCGATCTGCGAGGTCGGCTGCGCCCCCTGCCCGCGCCGCGGCAGCCAGCCGTTATTCTCGTTCGCGTACATCAGAGCGGCCTGACTCCACTGTCGCATGTTCGACTGGCAGACGAGCGATTTAGATTGCTCCCGCGCACGGGCGAGCGTCGGCAGCAGGATCGCGATCAGCACGCTGATGATGCCGACCACGACAAGAACCTCGACGAGCGTAAATGCGCGGCGAAACTGACGAACAGTCGATCCCGACATAATCGTTATGTCGGCGAGTATACAACGCTTACGGATATGGCTCAAATGGATTGTTGGCCGAGTCGAGCAGATGTTCGATTTGAAGTTGCAGGTCGCGATAAACGCGCAAGACGTGTCGGCCGGTCGATGTCACCTTCGCGCCGCCGCCCCGCTTCCCGCCGATCGCAGTGGTCACGAGCGGCTTCGGCCAGCGGCGGTTCATCGCATCGAGCAGCATCCACGCGCGACGATAGCTGTAGCCGAGCTTGCGCGCCGCTTCGGAAAGCGATCCGCTGGCCTCGATTTGTTCGAGGAGATCCGCCCCGGATTCCGTAAGCATCACGCCGCGATCCGATTCGACCCACACTTGTCCGCGCAATCGCAGCTTGGCCGGCGTTCGCTTGCCGCGCTGGAGCGTTCGCTTGCGTGGCATGGTCGGTTACTCGTCGCCGAGGTCGGTGGAAACAATCACTTCCGTCGCCTTAATTACCGCGACGGCCGCCGATCCCTTTTTCAGCTTCAACCGTTTGGCAGAAGACGCGCTGATCAGCGACACGATCTCATGCCCGCCGCCGATGTCGATCGTGACTTCCGCCATGACCGCGCCCAAACGAATGGAGGTGACTTTCCCTTTGAATTGATTGCGTGCGCTAAGGGCCATAGGAAATGATCTCGGGAGCGAACCCTACTTCTGATGCGGAATATCCCCCGCCGTGGTCGCGAGTTTTCCGGCCTTCACACGCTCGTACTCTTCCTTCACCCACGGGATGTGGCCCGCGTTCTTTTCCATCCAGAGCGGGATGGGCGTGCGCTGGTTTTTCTTGTGCAGCTCGGTGAACTCGACGACGACATCTTCGCGCGTGTAGCTGCTCAGGTCGTGCAGCTTGCCCATGTGGATGCAGTCGGTCGGGCACGGCTCGGTGCAGAGCGCGCAGAACAGGCACTTGCTGTAGTCGATCGCGTAACGGAGCAGCTCGCCGCCCTTGGGGTCGACCTTGCCGGTTTTCTTGTCGATCTTGCGCGGCGCGGTTTTGTCGATGTAGATGCAATCAACCGGGCAGGCTTTAGCGCACATGTCGCAGGCGATGCACTTGTCCTGCTCGAACTCGTGAATGCCGCGATAGCGCGGCGCGAAGCTCAGCCGCTGCTCGGGATATTGAACCGTGACGGTTTTCTGGAAGCAATACTTCAACGTGATCTTCATGCCGATCGAGATCGACTTCACGTTGTCGTAGATGTTCTGAAAATATCCGCGAACCGTGGAACTGGTCATCGTGATGGAGGATTATCGCGAGGTAATGACGGAAGTCCAATGGAGGGAATTGCCGATAAATCAGACGTCGGAGCGATGCGTAAATGACTGATCGATTACTGGCGCGGACATGGTGGTTATTGACGATGTCGCTGATCGCGATCACCGCCAGCGGTGCGATGCTGCTTGCGTATCGCGGAGTCTTCAGCGCGTTTGGCGGCGCATACGTGACGAGCGCCGTTTACGTCCTTGGCACGTTCCCGCTCGGAATCGCTTGCTGGTTCTTGTGTCGCCACCGCAGCGATTTGGTCTGCGATTAAGTCGCCACGGCAGAAGTGACCACCTCAATGGTCGCACCGGGTAGCGCGACGACATTTACCATCGAACCCACCACGATCGCGCCGTTGTTCAAGTCGATCGCAGAATCACCTGCGGGCAATTCGATGATGAAATTCGCCGCAGCGTGCACGACGACGTACACGCCGTCGATCAGCTTCACGCGGCCCTGCACGATTTTTGGTGGGCCGAAGATGGGGGAGACGAAGTTTCCGCCGCTGGGCACGGTGTAGACCTTTCTCGCCGCGACGCGCAGCAACGCGTCGAGCGGCTCATCGATCGGGCCGTCGTATGGCACGACGGGCTTGAGGAACAGTTCGTAGTTCGTGCCGTTCGGTTTGAAGACGATCGTATCGCCGTCGCGCTTGCTGGTGACGCGCCCGCGCGTGGGGAAGTCGGTGATTCGGGGCATGGTTGCAATTTAGCACGCTCGTGCACCCGTGTCATTCCGAGCGAAGCGAGGAATCTCCGGAAGACGCACGCGTTCGGCTCCCGAGATCCCTCGCTTCGCTCGGAATGACAATCCTTGTCGAAGGCGAACTAGATTCCAACTCGTGCCTTCTCGGAACGGATCGCGCCGATGCATGTGCGGATATGCTCCGTCTCATCCACCTGCATCTCCGCGATCCCTTTACGAATGTCCTCCCGACTCACCGCCGCCGCGAAGGGTTTGTCTTTGAGCTTCTTCTTTACGCTTGATGGCTCCATGTCGCTGATCCCGGTCGGCCTGACCTTCGCACACGCGACGATGAAGCCGGCCAGCTCGTCCACCGCAAACAGGGTCTTGGCCATCGGGGTTTCGCGGGGCGTGCCGCTGTATTCGGCGTGGCCGAGGATGGCGTTGGTGATTTCTTCATCGACCAGCGACTTCTCGCGCAGCATCTTCACAGCGATGAACGGATGCTCGGCCGGCGTGGGATACTTTTCGTAGTCCATGTCGTGCAGCAATCCGCAGACGATCCAGCGATCTTTCTGCTCAGCCTGCAACTTCTCCGCATACGCCCCCATGCACGCGGCCACCGCTTCCATGTGGCCGCGGAGCGCGGGGCCGGCGGTCCATTCGTGCATCAGTTGACGAGCTTCGTCGGTGGTCATGTGTTTGAGTTTACCCCGTCGCTTAGCACTCTGGGAGAGGAGGAGACACAAAGGCCCTGACCTCGGTTCGACAAGCTCACCGCGGGCAGTCCTCTCCCGGCGCACCGGGAGAGGAAGTAATACAAACGAAACACCCCGCGACGTTGCCGTCGCGGGGTGTTGGTTGGTTACCGTCCGTGATCTGCGAACTTGATCAGATGATCGTCTCGCAGTTGAACAGCTTGTCGAGGAAATCGGCATCGACCGTGTCGCTGCTTAGGCCGCCGTCGATGCGGTCTGCGCCGGCGTCGCCGGCGAGCGTGTCGCTGCCGTTCTCGCCGAACATCTTGTCGGCATCGGCGTTGCCGTGCAGGTTGTCGGTGCCGCTGCCGCCGAGGAGGTAGTCAGCGCCATCGCCGCCGTTCATGGCGTCGTTGCCGGTGTCGCCGTACATCTTGTCAGCGCCGGCCTCGCCGTTGAGCGTGTCGTTGCCGCTGCCGCCCTTCACGCGGTCATCTTCAGTTCCACCGAACACGCGATCGCGACCGGGCCCGCCGAAGATGTCATCCAAGCCCGCCTGGCCGTAGATGATGTCGGCGCCATGGCCGCCGTCGACCGTGTCATTGCCGTCGTTGCCGGTGATGCGATCGTTCTCGGTTCCACCGAAGAAGACATCGTCGCCGGTGCTGCCGGTGAGCGTGTCCGCGCCGGCAAGCCCAATCAGCGTGTCGTTGCCCGCGCCACCGTACAGGCTGTTCGCCGACGGGTTGCCTTCGATCGAATCGTTGCCGCTGCCGCCGTTGGCGTTTTCGATATCTGTCGCGAGCGTGTCGTTCTCGCCGGTTTCACCGCTGGTTGTCGTGCCATCAAGCGTGATCGACAGGTTCGCGCTGCGCGACAAGTAGCTGACCGTGTCGATGCCTGCCCCGCCGTTGATCACGTTCGCACCGGCGTTGCCGGTGATCGTGTCGTTGCCCGATCCGCCGATCACGTTTTCGGATGTGGCGAAGGTATCGGTTTCGCCGGTCGATCCGCCAGTGCCGTTCGCCAGATCAATTGCGACCGCCGTCGCGTGGGATTCGTACGAGACGGTGTCGGTCCCGTCGTCGCCGAAGAACTGGTCGTTACCGAGCCCGCCGTCGAGCGTATCGTCGCCCGCCGCGCCACCGACGATGTTGTTGCCGGCGTTGCCGACGACCAGGTCATCGCCATCGCCGCCAACCGCGTTCTCGAAGTTGTCGGCGCTGTCCGATTCACCCGTGCCGCCGCTGCTCTGACCGTCGATGCGGACGGTCACGTCATCCGAACGCGACTGATACGTCAGTGTATCCGTGTCCGCGCCGCCGTCGGTGTCGTCATCGCCCGTGCCCGGATCGATGCGGTCATCGTCGTCGCCACCGTTGAGATCGTCGGTGCCCGCGCCGCCGAGGATTGTGTCGTTGCCCGCGCCAGCGGTGACGCTGTCATTGCCGTCGCCGGCGTTGATCGACTCGGCGGAATCGCCGCCGGTGATCGTGTCGTTGCCGTCAAGCGCGTTGACCGTGATCTCCAGGAGCGAGCCCGGCAGGCTGCTGCCGAGCGTGATCGTGTCGGCGCTGTTGCTGCCGCTGATCAAGAGCTCATCGGCGTCGTCCTCATCAACGACCGTCGGCACGCCGCCCGCGGTCACGGTGATATTACCACCGCCGGCCGCGACGCTGATCGTCGATCCGGCCGAGTCGGCGGTCGCGTGCAGGCGCGAGTTGATCAGCGTGGTCGCCACGTCGAAGTCGCCGTTGTTCGAAACTGTCGTCGTCACGAAGCGCGTGCCCGAGATCAGCGCGATGCCCGGCTGCGTGTTCGCGTCCACGCCCGACACGACGACCGACTCGGCGGAGATCGCCGCACCCGTGTCGTCAAAGCGTCGCGCGGTCGCGCGGGCCGTGCCAGTCGAGTTGTCGACGAACGAGACGACGAATGAGCCGTTCGTTGCCATCGTCACGCTCGAGAGGTCCTGGTTGCCAGTGGTGGTCGTGTTGCCCTGTGCCTCGGCGACCGAGAGCGTGCCGTTGGCGTTGAATTTCTGGAAATACACGCCGTTGCCCGCGCCGTCCTGGCCGGCGCTGGTCCAGGCGACCGTGAACTCGCCCGTGCCGTTCATGGCGACGTCGGGCGAGCCTTGCGCGCCGGTGGTCGTCGCGTTAGCGCCGGTTTCGGTGCCCGCGGCGGCGCCGGTGCTGTCGAAGCGCTGGAAGAAGATGCCGGTGCTGCCGGTGTCGTCCGAGACGAACGCGACCGCGAAGCTGCCGTCGTTCGCCATCGCGACCTGGTTGCCGTTCTGGTCCCCGGTGGTCGTCGTGTTGACGACGAACTCGGTGCCGGCGGTCGAACCGCTGGAGCTATAGCGTTGTCCGTACACGCCGAAGCCACCGGTGTCCTGGCCGTTCGAATCCCACGTGACGACGAACGTGCCGTCGCCGGCCATGCCGATGTGCGGCGAGGTCTTGTCGTTGCTCGCGTCGGTGCTCGCCGTCAGCTCGCCGCTCAACGGGGCGGCGGCGTTGTCATAGCGACGCGCCTTGATCGCGTTGTGCGTGACGCTGGTGTCGTTCCACACGACGGTGAACGATCCATCGTTCGCGACGGCGACATCCGGCGTCGTCTGAGCGCCGGTCGTGTTGGTGTTCACGACAAACGCCGCGCTCGTCCAGGCGCCGGTAGCATCGAACGTTCGCGCCATGATGTCGAAGTTGCCGCCGGAATCGTCCGCCCAGGCGGTCACACCCAAGCCGCCGCGGAACGCGACCGCGGGGGTCTGCTGATCGCCGGTGGTGTCATCGAGCGCCGCGCCCAGACCGGTCAGCGGCGAGAGTTCGACCGCGACGGTTGCCGCGAGCAACTTGCGCCCTTCCAGCGTTTCCACGATGGCCGAAACGGCCCGGCTGATGCGAGTCTTCTTACTCATCTGATTGATCCTTCCGGAATCGAGCGACAACTGGCTGCCAATCCGGCGGCGCACATGCGCCGCAGCAACGAGCCCTGCGAGGAAATCTCAAACGAGAATGCCGGCGAGGACTGCTGAGATGTATCGTCACCCTGATTGCTGAAAGGTTCGCTCGCAAGAAGCCCCTGCTACCGCCGATAATAAATGCGATTCCAGCACAGTCGCCCGAACGATTGCAGTCTTCAACTCGCTATTTCAACGCGGGTTGCGCGAAAAATTGGAATTTTTCTAGTTCGCAGATGCTGCGATGAGTGAGATCGCCGTGAAAAACGATGCAGCCTTGAAGGAAAAACGGGGGCGGACTCTCCGCTTGACGAGCGCGGCACACTTCCCGACACTGCGGCACCGCGCTCACATCGGCTCGCCCACAACCGCTCGGGCGAGTCGTGCTTGACTATCATTCAGGATACAGGAGTGACATCCATGGCCGTGTCGAACGTTCGCCAGGAGGCGATTCGGGCAATCGCTTCAACCAAGCATCAACTCAATCGCATCGATTTCAAAACCATTCACGTCAAAGACCTGTACGGCACCAGCGTCTTCAACGAAGAAGTACAGCGCCAGCGCCTGCCCAAGCCCGTCTATCGCGCGCTCCAGAACACGATTCAACAAGGCGTGGCTCTGGACCCGGTGATGGCGGACGCGGTGGCAGTCGCGATGAAGGATTGGGCGATCGAGCGCGGCGCGACCCACTACACGCACCTGTTCCAGCCGCTGACGGGTATCACCGCCGAGAAGCACGACAGCTTCCTGGTTCCCAGCGGCGCGGGCGCGATCGCCGAATTCGGCGGACGTGAGCTGATCAAAGGAGAACCCGACGCCAGCTCATTCCCCTCTGGCGGCCTGCGCGCGACCTTCGAAGCGCGCGGCTATACCGGCTGGGACCCGACCTCGCCCGCGTACATCATGGAACATCCGAACGGCGCGACGCTCGTTATCCCCACCGTCTTCCTCAGTTGGACCGGCGAAGCGCTCGACACCAAGACGCCGCTGCTGCGGTCGATGGAAGCGCTCTCGACGCAGGCGATGCGCATCATCCGGATCTTCGGAAACCGCGACGCGAAGAAAGTCTTCACCACCGTTGGCCCGGAGCAGGAATATTTTCTGATCGACAAGAACTTCGCGATCGGCCGGCCGGACTTGATCGCCTGCGGCCGAACGCTCTTCGGCGCGAAGCCGCCCAAGGGACAGGAACTCGAAGATCAATATTTCGGCACGATCCCCGAGCGCGTTCTCGCGTGCATGGCGGACGCGGAGATGGAGCTGTTCAAGCTCGGCGTGCCGGTGAAGACGCGGCACAACGAAGTCGCGCCCAGCCAATACGAGATCGCGCCGATCTTCGAGAACAGCAACCTCGCGACCGATCACCAGAACCTGGTGATGGAAGTCATTCGTCGCACCGCCGACGACTACGGCCTCGTTGCCCTGCTGCACGAAAAGCCGTTCGCCGGAATCAACGGCAGCGGCAAGCACAACAACTGGTCGATGGCGACCGACACCGGCGAAAACCTCCTGAACCCCGGCGACGATCCGCACAGCAACGCGCAGTTTCTCGTCTACTGCACGGCGGTGATTCGCGCGGTGGCGAAGTACAGCGAGCTGCTGCGACTGGCGATCGCTTCAGCGCACAACGATCACCGGCTGGGCGCCAACGAAGCCCCGCCGGCGATCATCTCCATCTTCCTGGGCGATCAACTCCAGGACATCATGGACCAGTTGGAAAAGGGCAAGCCGACCTCGACCAAGCCCGCGAGCTTTATGGAAGTCGGGGTTTCGACCCTGCCGAAGTTCGCCAAAGACCCCGGGGACCGCAACCGCACCAGCCCGTTCGCGTTCACCGGCAACAAG
>JACMJD010000247.1 GCA_014380825.1 Phycisphaerae bacterium
GCCACTTGCATCGCAAGAAATGTGAGGTAATCTGACATTCGTTGTGGGAGAGCCGCCGCCGCTCGACTATTGAAGTCAGGGATGGGCAGCGGGAAAACTGGCTCGGCGAATCACACACGGATGGATCGCTCGCGAGTTTTCTTACTCGCGGGGCGGTCAGTTCACCTTGCCGAAAATCGGGGAAGACCGAGCCTTCGTTGGAAGGTCGGTTCGAATAAATTGGGCTGGCAGGTTTTCACGGAAGGACGCTATGCGGCAGCCACACATCGACGACTTCGTTCGTCTCACCCAGGACATCCCAGAGCTCGCGCTCATTCGCGGCGAGGTCGGCGTGGTGCGCAGCACCTGGTTTGCGCCGGCGATCGCCTATGAAGTCGAGTTCCACCACCCCGGCCTGGACCACGCCACCCGCGCGCTGCTGATGGCCGAGCAAGTGCAGGTGGAAGAAGGCTCACTGTTTCGCGATGCGATGCCGGCGGATGTGCTTGCGGTGGAACATTTGGTGGGATAGTGACGCGGAAGCTCGATGCGGAAGCTCCAAATCACAAAACACAAATCACAAAGAAGTTTCAAATCTCAAATTGATAATTTCAAATTGGTATTTGTAGCTTCTTTGTGATTTGTGATTTGTCTTTTGGAGCTTCGCGTTCCCCGATCTGCTTCACCTACGCCTCATAATAGACAGTAGACCGCCCGTTCGATGTTGCGCTCGTCGAAGCGCATCACATACGCACGCTGGCCGGCGCTGATGCTTTCAACGGGTACGCCCCAATTCACCGATGTGTTCGTGCCGACGTGCTGGTACCGCAGGAGGCCGGGGCCGCCCGCTTCCCCCGAGGGGCGGATGCCCGGCTGACTCATCGGCCTCCCATGCCGTCATGGGTCGACTGTTGTCCGCGAGCGCTCGATGCGTTGCAATTACCCTAAATCGGTTACCCTGTTCGCGTACCGTCGCAGGCTCCGCAGAAGCCCGCGCGACGAAGAATCGGTGGCGGCCGGTTGGGGCTGGTTCATGTCACGACGAGATCGGTGAAAAAAACCGATGCGGCAAAGCTAGGCGACGTCGCGTCGATGCTGCGCACCGCCGGCGCGGAAGTCGGCAATCTCGCCGACCAGCAGACATCACTCGAAATCAAGCGCAACGTGCTGGCGGATTTCTGCCGACTGGTCGGCGCGCGACTCGCTACGGGTTCCGATGGTGATGCGAAATCGAAACGCGAAACCCGCGCGCCCGGATCAGGAAACACTTCCGCCGCCCAATCGAATGGTTCTCCGATTCGCGGATCGTCCGTGAAGGACGATTTGATTGTCTCGCGGCCGCTACCGCACTTATCTCCTCGGATGCGTCAGACGCTTCGGCTTCTGCTCGCCGGCGATGGCGAAAAACAGATCGCGAATAAACTTCGTTTGAGTCAGCACACGATTCATGTATATGTAAAAGCGTTGTACCGCGGCTTCGGCGTGAACAGCCGCGGGGAATTGATGTCGCACTTCGTGGCAGCCGGCGGATCGATCGCGGAGTTGGACGATCCACCCTCGCTGCGTCTGGCAACTGGCTGAATAGATTCGTGCCGGCCTCACCGGTTCAGGCGAATTGATGCCGAACCGTTGGTCGGGTCTCTTTGGGTTTGCTGCACACGGGACGACGCCCAGCGTCTGCAAACACACAGGCGGTGATCGATGAGCACATCCGATCGCGTTCGGCATCAGGATATGTCCGCGCTGCTGAAACTGGCGAACGAGCTGCACGAGCTCGCGCCAAATCCGGTGGTGCGCCAGGAGCACATGCTGCGCTCGCTCGCCAAAGTGCTGGGCGCGAGGGTGGGCGTTTCCCTGATGGGCCGCGCCGGGCCGCGGTCGGCGCCGGAGCGGCTCGACCTGTGCATGCTGGCGTATCACGGCCTGGACAACCCGCAGCATCGTCGCGCCGCGAATGAATACTTCCGCACAATGCTGCCGAACAATCCCGTTCGCAGGCCGATGCTCAAGCTCACGTCGACCGAATCGCCCGTCACCTATCGGCGGGAGCAGCTGGTGGAAGATCGCGCGTGGTACAGCTCGCCGTATTACGAGCAGCGGCATCAGGCCATGGGCGTCGATCACGCAATTTATTCCGCGATGTCGTTCGACGGTTCGCGCCTGGTGACGGCGATGGGCATGTATCGCTCGAGCGGCGACCGCCGACGGTTTACCGATCGAGAACGATCGCTCATGCGCATGTTCCATTCGCAGGCGCAGTGGCTTTACGAATGCGAACCACCCGGCGACGGATCGCCGGTCATGGTCGTGCTTTCGCCAAGACAGAAGCAAACCCTGCGACTCCTGCTGGGCGGCGACGCGGAAAAACAAATCGCCACCAAGCTGAGCCTGAGTCGTCACACGGTGCACGAACACGTGAAGGCGATCTACCGCAGCATCGGCGTATCCAGTCGCGGCGAGCTGCTGTCGAAGTTTTTGCGAAGAGGGTGAGCGATCACGCGTCGCCTTGCGCTGCGCGCCAGACACTCGGATCGCGCAGCGCGCGAAAACGAAAAATCGAAAAAATTTCATGCGTTCGCGAGCAACCACAAGCGGGCTTCCGCTTGCGCTGCGCGCCGCACGCGTGTAACGCGCAACGCCCTCAGTAATGGTGGGGACGCTTATTGCGTCCGACGGAAGACCTTTCGGCTAAAGCCCGTAACCGCGCGCTCTTTGACATCCCAATCCTGCTCCTGTTCGTGAATCCTTCGTGTCCTCTCCGCCTGCTCTGAGCCTGACGAAGTCTGCCTTCGTGGCCGGTATTTTTCGATGTCCGAAATGTCCGAAAATGTCCGAAAATGTCCCGTCCTGAAAAGCGCCGACTGCGAAATCTGCGCATTTTACCGAGCGATTTAGCGAACCATCCGATCTGCGTCGGACGGAACCGCGTGGTCCGCCGAGGGCGCTGGGATGGCTCGCGACGGTTAGCCGATGGTTGGCGACGGCTTGCCGGAGGCGCGGGGAACACTTGACGCTGGATCGGTCGCCGTGAACAGTGTCGAATCGTGTCCGATGAACCACGTCCGCCTGATCTACCGCAACGGTCGCGGGTCGCTGAAGTCGCCAGGCTGTTTCTTCGCCTGGGCTTCACCGCGTTCGGCGGACCCGCAGCGCACATCGCGTTGATGGAAGACGAAGTCGTCGTCCGCCGAAAGTGGATCGATCGGCAGCATTTCCTGGATCTGGTCTCCGCGCTCAATTTCATCCCCGGCCCGAACTCCACCGAGCTTGCGATTCACCTGGGCCTGATCCGCGCGGGTTGGCGTGGGCTGATCGTCGCGGGCGTCTGCTTCATCGTGCCGGCGATGCTGATCATTCTGCCGATCGCGTTCGTGTACGTGAGGTTCGGTCAGTTTCCGCAAGTTCAGCCGGTCCTCGGCGCGATCAGCGCCGCGGTGATCGCGATCGTCGCCGTTGCGGGAATGCGTTTCGCGCGGACGAGCATTCGCCATGTGTTCAGGCTAATCGTCGCCTTCGGTGCAATTGTGCTCGCGTATCTGCTGAGACACGAGACGCGATTTCCGCCGGAGTTGCTCATCTTGGCACTTGGTGGTTTCGCAGGCGCCATCCGCGGCAACTGGTCGCGCGGCGGCGCGACGCTATGCTCGATTGCACTCGCACCAATCGCGGCGATGTTCGTTCTGTTCCTCCGCATCGGCGCCACGCTCTTCGGTAGCGGCTACGTGCTGATCAGTTACCTCCACGCCGGCCTGGTCGAGCAGCGGCATTGGATGAGCGAACAGCAACTGCTCGACGCCGTAGCCGTCGGTCAGTTCACGCCCGGCCCGCTGCTGACGACCGCCACGTTCATCGGCTACTTCCTGGGCCACGAACGATTCGGCTTAGGCGTGACCGGAGGAATCGCCTGTGGCGTTCTCGCGACCATCGCGATTTTCCTGCCGTCGTTCTTGTTGATCGCACTGTTCGCTCCGGCGATGGATCGCGTGCGAAAGAATCCAACCGCCCGCGCCGCGTTGGATGGAATGAACGCCGCCGTGGTCGCGCTGATCGCCGTCGTCGCAGTGCAATTGGCGATCGCGAACTTCCGCAGCGGCGGGGCGCTGCGAGTCGATCTGATTCACGTCGCCATCTTCCTTGTCGCGCTCGTGCTGTTGCTGCGAACAAAGCTCAACGCGACGTGGGTGATCGTGGGCGCGGGTCTGATTGGAGCTGTGCGATCGTTGGTATGATCGCGACACACGATCCTGCGGCTGCGCTTCGGAGTACCTGCGCTACGCCGCGGCGTA
>JACMJD010000248.1 GCA_014380825.1 Phycisphaerae bacterium
CTAGATTGCCAGCACCGGGCAGAAGTCACACCAATTCAACAGGTCAGCAAGGCAGGGAGGCCGCCATGACCGAATCGAACAAGCAGATCGGATTGCCATTGCGCGTGAGCGTGTCGCTGCGCGCGGGCGTTGTGCTGGCGATCGCGAACGTGCTGTGCGCCGCGATCATCGCGTTCGCGTGGACGCGCACGCATCGGCCTGTCAACGCGATCGCCGTCACCGGATCGGCGCGCAAGGCGATTCAGTCCGACCTGATCGTCTGGAACGCCAAGATCAGCGCGCTCGATACCGATCTGACCAGGGCGTACGAGACGCTGAACAACTCGACGAAGCGAGCGATCGAGTTTCTCATGTCGCAGGGTGTGCCTGCCGAGCAGATCAAGATCTCGTCCGTCGGCACGTGGAAGCGCCGCGGCAGAGACGAGAAAACGAAACCGAGAAGATCGTCGGATATGAGCTGTGGCAGCATGTCGAGATCAGCAGCACGGATGTGACGCGCGTTTCCAGTGTCGCCGCACGTGTGACCGATCTGATCAAAGAGGGCATCGTGATCGAATCGGCCGCCCCGAGTTACATCTACACGAAGCTCTCCGACCTGAAGATTGCGATGCTCGCCGAGGCGACGAAGGACGCGACGACCCGCGCCCAACAGATTGCCGGCAACAGTGGCAGCAAGCTCGGCCAGATCCTCGACGCGCGCATGGGCGTGATGCAGATCAACCCGGCGCACAGCTACGAAACCAGCGACAGCGGGCGGAATGATACCAGCTCGTACGAGAAGGAAATCACGGCGGTAGTGAGCGCGAGATTCTCGTTGGACTGATCTGATTTTTCGTGGCACGGTTTCCAACCCGTGCATTCCTCTGCTGCCGCAGGCACGGGTTGGAGACTCGTGCTACAGTGTGGGACGCGATGGAACCGCCGCCACCATCACTACAGATCTTCCTCACCCTGCTCGTCATGCTCGGCGGGTCGATCGCGATGTTTGCGTTGCTCGTGCGGCGGTGGACTTCGCGGCGGCAGTGGTTGTCTCTTGCCGATTGGGCGCGGCAGCGGCGGATCAAGTTGCGAGCGAAAGATCTGTCGCAGATGCCGCCGCCGTTGACGGAGTTGGAGCGCGTCGGGGCGCGGCTGAGGTTGCAGTTGAGCGATGAACGGATGTTGATCTTGCAGTTCGATACCGACGACCGCGAAAGCGCCAAGCGGACGGGCGAGACGCCTGAATCAATCGAAGCAACACCGACGCGACCACGTTGGAATGTGCTCGTGCGAAAGCTCGCGGGCGGACGATCAAATCCCGCGGTAGCGCTGCGGCCGGCGAATCTTCCCAGCGGCGGGAGCGTGATCGATTTGTTCCGCCTCACGGCGTTTCACAGTCTTAGCAACAATCGCTTCGCCGTCCTCGCGATCGACGCCAAGGCCGCCGTGCATCTCGCCAACAGCTCCGCCCGTGCGCTGCTGCCTGCGGACATCGGGATGCTGATGATGGATCAATATCTCGTGCTGGATTTCTCGACGCGCCCGTTCGATCCGGTGGAAATGGATCGGATGATCAGCGTGGCGGAGCAGGTGTGCGCGGCGTGTTAGCGGGAGTCGAGCGATGTTCCGAGCGACGCTGCTGTACATCTCGCTGTTCATCGCCACGCTGGCGTTGATCCTTCTCGCGCTCAGCGCGTTCGGGACGGGGACGATGTCGTTCCCTTCCGCGGATCGCCAGCGTGCGGGCTTCGCGGGCTTCCAATCGGGAACCGCTTACTTCGCGTGGCAATCGTTCCTCGACGGACCGACGGACGCGACCCACATGGCGGACATTACCAACTGGGGGAAAGTGACCATTCGCACGCAACGCGGCGAATCAGTGAGCGGTGGCATGCCATCGATCGATCTTGAATCCCGATTCGTCGGGATTGGTTGGACAAGCGAACCAATCGTTCAGCGCCTGGGAATGTACGAGCCTAGTACGCAACCTCTGTCCGATAGCGGACGGCTGTTCTCCGGCACCTTTCGTGCACGGTACTACGGGTTGAAGATTCCGCTGATCTGGATCGCGCTGCTGTCGTTCATCTACCCAGCCATCATCGTGCGACATCGTTTGCTGATTAGTCGCCGGCTCGCACATGGTCGATGTGTTCAATGCGGCTACGACCTGCGTGAATCACCCGAGCGCTGCCCGGAATGCGGTGTCTCGTCACGTAATCACGTAATCACCGCCGTACCACACGCGGCTGCGTCGTCGGAGCGCTTTGGGGCGGGTTCATGATCGGGGCGATCGTTTCGACGCTGCGTTGCGCGACCGACAGCTCCATCGGATCAGGCGTGCTGGCGCGGCGATAGCCGCTGTAGATGATCCAGGCATCGAGGCCGCGCGTCGTAACATAGCCGCGGACATGATACTTCTTGTTCTGCACTTCGAACCACGTGCGATCGAGCGAATCGGTCCACTGGGCAATCACTTTCCCATCTTCGGATTTCTTGCCGTATTCCTGTTTGGCGAACCACGCCAGCGTGCCGGCGCCCAGCGGGATCGGCATGCGGATGTACGCCACGCCCACGCCGGTGTGACCGGACGGGCTGCGCCACTGCTCATGCGAATAAAGCCTGCTCGGCCGCGGCGCGATGCGCTCCCAACCGATCGGCGGGGCGATGCTTGCCTTGACCGTTGGAATCGATTCCAGCGCTTTCAGGCCGGAGAAATCGATGAGCGAGCGATGCCGCACCCACTGCGTGTCGGTGGTGCCGGTCGTCATCGAGCAACTGCTCAACAGCGCCACGCTCAGCGTCAGCGCGATCGCGCGAAAAGATAATCGGAACGAGATTCGCGCAGTGCGCGCGACGAATGCGAATAAGCCCATCGCCTTCTCCACGAATACAACCCGGAGGTTGGCGGATTCCACACATCAATTTTTTGGAACTGCCCGGCGGACCGCCGATCCATCAACGATCCGCAGCCTTGATTCCCACAACCGTATGATCGCGCGCGATCTCGGCGAGTTCAAGCTCTTCTTCTGAAATTGCCCGATCCCGTCGCGTGCCCGCGTACACGGCCCAGGCGCGCCAGCCATCGACGACCAGATTCACCCGGACTCGATAGACGCCTCCATCAGCTACGAACCGCAGCATCTGGAGGTTCTTGTCCCACTCTTTGGAAATGAGAATCGCCTCGCCTTGCGTGCGTTTCATTTCTTTCAGGAAGCCCCAGAGCACCAGATCGTGACCGACCGGGAACGGCAGCGAAAAGTAAATGACGCCATATGCGGTGGCGCCGCTGGGCGCCAGCCAGACTTGGTGCGTGTGTCGCGGACTGCTCTTGAGCGGCTCGGGCGTCCAATCCCGCGGCGGGGCGACTTCGGCCTCCACGTCTCGGTTGAGCGTAATTGAAGAAAGTTGCGTCGAGGGATTGGTCGTCGCGACCGGGGCCGCGCGACGCGAAGGTGCGCATCCGACGGCTAAAAATGCCAGAAAAATCGGTAAGTGGAATGTACGCCCGAAGAGCATCACGACTTGGCGAGTTCTGCTTCGACGGCCTTGGCGACTTCATCGCTGGATGGATTCACCTTCGAGCGGAAGCGGTTCATGATCTTCCCGTCGCGCGAGATGAGAAACTTCTCGAAGTTCCACTTGATCTCGCCTGCATCGGGCGACTGCGTGGTGAGAAGTTTGAA
>JACMJD010000249.1 GCA_014380825.1 Phycisphaerae bacterium
AGGAGCGCAGCGGCCGAGGGCGCATGACCTATCGCGACGTGATGCGCGGCTATGCGTATCGGCTTGATTTCCAGACGAAGGCCTGAGAGGCCGCGCCGGCTTGGTCGCGGGGATGCAGCTGCTCCAGCGGTTCCCGTTCGGGAACAGCCGATAGGATGAATGAGCGGCACCGCGCGCGGATCAGTTAAGCGATTGCTAACGTCCGCTTAACGTGACGATCACCCCATCTGCATAGACTGAGCCGTCTCACAAGGCTGGTCGATGCGCCTCTTTTCGAAAATCGCCGTTACGATGGCGGCAACCGTTTTGCTTGCCAGCCTGGGCAGCGCCGGGGCCATCGCGCTCATTTTCATCCCCCAGTACAAAGACATGGACCGCAACGCAGCGTCGTCCAACGCGGCGCGTGTCTATGAATTTCTCCAGAACGAACTGCAAACCGCCGCCTCGTACGCCGTCGATTGGGGCCATTGGGACGAAACGTTCGAGTTCGCAAAAAAGACGACGGACCGCGGATTCGTCCAGCGCAATCTCAAGCCTGACGACCTTAAGACCATCCGCGTCGACGAAGTTGTCATCGCAGGATTCGATCGCGGCATACGCTTCGAGCACAAAGCGGATCAAAGCCCAACTGCCAGCGCCGTGCCGTTTTCGGGTCAGCGGTCCGTTCCGCAACGCCATTGGCAAGAGCTGAAGGGTGGAGATCGTACGGTGCATGTGGGCTACGCCAACACAGCAGCGGGCCCCGCGATCATCGCCATGACAGCAATTACAGACTCAAACGGCGAAGGCCCATCACCGGGTGTCCTGGTCATGTCCCGTCTTGTCGGTAAAGCCTTCCTTCAAGACGTGCGCGAGAAGACGCAATTGGAGTTCGACCTTTCGCCATACGCCGTGCAGACGACCAAAGCCGAATTGGTGCGCGCCGGCGGGCCAAAAAGCATCCCGGTCGCGCTGCGCAAAAGCGGGGACATCATCGAAGCTGACGTAACGTTGACTGATGTGTCCGGCACGCCGAGCTTTTCGGTTCGCGTGCGCACGCCCGCGCGTTTCGAACAAATGGCGTTCGCTACGCTTTGGGTGGTTCTCGGCGTCCTGATCCTCATCGGCATGCTGGCGGCGCTGGTGCTGGCTACGTTTATGCACCGTGTCGTCACAGGTCCGTTGGAGAGTATTATCGCGCACACGGACGTGATCGCCTCGACGAACAATCTCGACCGGCCACTCGCGTTCACGCGCAAGGACGAGATCGGCGCTCTGGCTACTGCTTTTGACCGCATGATCGCCGACCTGCGCGCCGCGCGCCAACAGATCGAGGAGCAGAGCTTTGTCAGCGGCATGACCAACATGGCGGCGGAAATGCTGCACAACATTCGCAACTCGCTCAGCCCCGTTGCAACGGCGGTGTGGAAGGGCCGTGAGTCGCTGAACGACATCCGGACGGATCGCCTCACACAGGTAGGAGAAGCCATCGCGAAGACGGAAGGCGAACGCAACGCCAAGCTTGGCGAGTATGTCGCCGCCAGCGCGCAGCACATCTCCGACCGGTGCGGCGCCGTGGCCGCGCAGCTTGAGACAATCGACGTTTTCACGAATGAAATCGAACTCGTTCTCAAGCACCACGAAGAGTTGAGCCGCGGTGTTCGACATCTCGATAGCGTAAGCTTGAGCGAGGTCGCAACCGCTGCTGCGAAGCTCGTGCAGCAGGACCCTCAACCGATCAAGGTCTCTATCACAACCAATGTCGAGAGCATGCCGCGGGTCGCCGCACAGCGGGTGGTGCTGCTGCAGGCCGTGGGCAACGTCGTCGTCAATGCAATGCAGTCAATTCAACGCAGTGGTACGGCGCTCGGCGAGATCACGTTCGACGCGCGCAATCTCGGTGACTATGTCGA
>JACMJD010000250.1 GCA_014380825.1 Phycisphaerae bacterium
AAATCAATGCGCCTTGTTTAGCCGTCGCGGCCACCGACGTTTTTGTCTGCTGGAAGAACGCAGCGTGGGCACCGCGGCTAAACGTGGGTTCGTTTTCTCAAATCGCATCGCACCTCCTGGTTCCTGTTTCCGAGGGACCAAAAAAAACCAGCGCCCCTATACACTGGGCGCGCTGCGCGAAAACGAACGCTGGCGCGCAGCGCAAGGGGATTTTTATGAAGAAATTTTGCGATCCGACGAAAAAGTCGCCGTAAACGAGGATTGGTTTCAGAAGAGCTGCCGGGTCGCTACCCAGATTCCCAGACCGAGCACCACCGCGATCGCCGCGGCGCTGCGACCGGCGCAGCCGGAACGGGATTTCAACTCGGTCGGCTGAAACGTTGCCATGGTCTTCCAGTGCGTACCGCCGGCGTGGAAATCTGCGAACAGGCGTTGCGCCTGCTCGATAGTGAGCGATTCAGGGGCGGCGAAGTGATCATCCGAATTCGGATCGTGATACTCGACGCGATAATCCTGCTGCGTCGCCCGCCGAACCTGAACGAAGTCATTCCTTTCCTTCGATAAGATCGCCCAGGTGCTGCCGTCGGTGTCGAGCGATCGGATCGCGGCGGATAAGTCGCTGACTTGCGGTTCGTTGAACGTACCGCCCGATTCCGTTTCGAGTTTCATGGCCGCGATTATCTCCAAAGTGATGCGCCGAACGCGATTAGAACGACCGCGGATTTTTATCGCGACGTCGTGCCGCCAGAGCGAGCGGCACGATCGCGATCGCGAGTAGTGATGGCTCGGGAATGAACGTGAGAAACTGCGGGCCATCCAACCCGCCACTCTGGGCGGGGATGTAATCGCCGGTCACCAGTTGCGTCGTGTGATTCACGCGCACGATCTTGTCGCCAAGGAAGCTGGCGACGAACAGATCGCCGTCTGGTCCGAACGCGAGGCCAACCGGGTTCATCAGGCTCGTATCCTGAACGAAGCTGGTCAGCGACGACGTCGTGGTGTCGAACACCGCGATCCGGTTCTGGAGCGCGCTGGCGATATACAACCGCCCATCCGCGCCGCGCTTCATGTCGGCGGGGTTCGCGAGCAGGCCGCCTTGCGCGAGGATGCCGTCGAACGCGCCAGTGACGCCGTCGTAACGGATCAGCCGATTGTTCACGGCGCTGGTGACGTAGAGGTCGCCATCAGGACCGAATTCGACACCGATCGGCGCATTCAGCTCCGCGCTCGAACCGTACGTGCGCACCAGCACGCCGCTCGTTCGATCGTATCTGGCAACGTTTTGCGCGAGGCTGTTGGCGACGTACAGATCGCCCTCCGGACCAAAGACGATCCCGCTGGGGCCGACCATTTCTGTGCCTGAGGCGAACACGCGATCGAATTGCCCGTCGAGGAAGTAACGCAGGATCTGATGGCCGTCGCGGCTGCTCACGTAGATCAATCCATCCGGCCCCTGAAGCACACCGTTGGGCGTGGTCAGGCCGCCGCCGATGTTGAACTGGCCCAGCGGTGCGGGCGCGTCGGAATAACGCAGGGCTTGATTGCTCAATCGGCTGCTGACGAGCAGCTCCGCGCGGGCCACGTCGATCAATGCGCAGAAAATCAGTGACGCGATCGCAAGAATTGAAGCGCGCATGTTTTCCCATCCTTCACGATCGGTCGCGGATCAGTATCGCCCGGTCTTGAGCGTCAACGTGCCGACATTCACCGTTTGAAATGGCTCGATGTTGACGTAGGCGTTGGCGTGCATGAATGTTGGCTGATCTGTTGTATTGCAAAGCAGGAAGTGCGCTTTGCCCGGCGGGACATTGTCGATCACGAACGATCCGTCCGTGCGCGTGCGGGCCCATCCCAGTGCTCGACGGCCTTCGGACGCATCGGACTTTTTCATGTACAGGCGCACAAGCACTTTGGCGGCGGGCTTGCCGCCGGGGTCGAGCAGCACGCCGACGATGGAGTTGTCCGCCCGCGCGACGCGCGGGAAGTACATTTGAGAGGGCGCCGCGGTCGCGTCGCCATCGTCGATTGATGGCGGCGCTGCGTAAAACGCCATCAGTCCAACAATGGAACCGACGACGATGGCGAACACGACCGCGGCCGCGACGATCGCTCGAATCTTCGACCGTCGCATGCCCCTCAAAAGTCCGTCCGACAGTGCCGCTGCCTGCGTGGAGGCGGCCCCTTCCGTTACGCCGCCTTTGCGCTGAATCATCGAGCCGGCGCGCGACGCGATGGCGACAAACGCCGCCGCCGGTGCGGCGCGCCGGCGATCCCGCTCCATCGCATCAACAGGCTCGACGGCGATTGCAGTGCCAAGCCCTCGCGCCACCAGGCGTTCTTTCAATATTTGTCGCCCGCGCGACAATCGACCGGAGATCGTGCCCAGCTTGCATCCCAGAATCTGCGCCACTTCCGCCTCGCTCCAGCCATCGAAGTGATGGAGGATCAGCGGCAGGCGATACTTATCCGGCATCGCATGAAGCTGCTCGTGCAGCAACGATGTGTCGGTGTGCGCTGAATCTCCGTGCGCGTGCTGGATCGCAGCTTCAGCCGCCTCGCGCTCGCGGTGCTGACGGAGCGTTCGCGCGCGTCGCGCCCGGCAGGAAATATGCCACGCAACCGTGTGCAGCCAGCCAGCGATGGTCCGATGCCCAATCAGCGATTTCGCCTTGCGAGCCAACGTCAAGAACGCCGCCTGGGCCGCGTCTTCCGCATCGTTCGCATCGCGAAGAATCCCGCGGCAAACCGACAGCACCAACGCCCCATGCCGGCGCACGAGCACCTCAAATGGCCGCTCGCTACCGGATTCGGCGAATTCGGTCAGCAGGTCGCTGTCGGAAGGTAGGTAGTTTTCGGACATCTGCGGTGTCACCAGCCTCCAAATACATTGTCTCGGAAAGTCGGCAGAAACCTGCGCGAAAATCGAGATACCGTTATGCTGGTTGGCGTCGTCCATTTAGTATGGATTCCATGAGCGATGTCCGCCCCACCCCGCTCGAGTACGCGCCAAGCACACACATCCCGTGGCACGCACGGGTACTGCCGCTCAGGGAGATGATGTGGATCGGTTTGGTGCTG
This sequence comes from Phycisphaerae bacterium, assembly GCA_014380825.1. The sequence continues at coordinate 3,079 of JACMJD010000250.1, forward strand.
GGCCTCATTGCGATAGTTATCGCGGCGCGCGAGCAGATTGCCCGGCGGTACGCCATCATGCGATTGGAACAACAGATCGGCTCGTTTTCGCTGCCGGTCGCTACGGTGTTCTATTCGGACATGACACGCTCGTTGTACCCCGCGCAGACGCGAACGCCGATGGATATCTACCTGCGGACAGCGCCCGTTCCCTTCGTCTGGCCAGCGCCATCCGATGCAGTGTTCGGACATTGGGTACGCAGTCTGGGGGGCTCGCAACGTCTGCTGATCGTCACGGTGGCCGGGTGGAGCAATTCCAGTTGCATGTTCGCAGCAGATCGCGTCGGCTGCGTCATCAACTTTGTCCTGATGCCACCTTCCCGACTCGGCGGTTTGCGGGAATCGGATGCGGCTATCTTCCAACTTATCACCGACATGCCAATCCAGCGTCGCGGCATTAAGTTGCACAGCTTGCAGGTCGATCCGATCGACGCATCGCACATCTCGTTCGCATTCGAGACGACGTCCGCTGCTGGAACGATCGATGTACGCCTGCAAGACGACGGCTCGCTCGCGTTCACGGAGCACCCTAAGGACGTAGTGTGCGGCTGGGCGGTTCGACGCGATGCACCTGTGTCGAGTTTTTCGGAGCAAAAAAAGGTGCCTGTGGAATACTTGTCGGCGGATGACTCCCGGCGATCGCGACGAGCGCGGGACCAGCGATTGATCTTGGCGCAACGCCGGCGTGTTCACGGACGCAGATCGCGCGGAGGAGCCTGGCACGCGAAACATTGCCTGGGCGCTCGTACAATACCGAGCAATGGACCTCTTCAACGACGTTCGCCAGAAGAATCTCAAACGCGTCGCGCCGTTGGCGGTGCGGATGCGGCCCCGGACGTTGGATGAATTTGTGGGACAGCAGCATTTCCTTGGCAAAGGAAAACTGCTGCGGCGGATGCTGGAAGCGGATCGTCTCACCAGTCTGATCTTTTACGGCCCGCCTGGCACGGGGAAGACGACGCTGGCTTCGTTGATCGCGCAATACACGTCGAGCCATTTCGAGCAGGTGAACGCCGCGGGCACGGGCGTGAAGGAAGTGCGCGCGATTCTCGATGCGGCCAAGGAACGGCTCGGGCATTCGGGACAGCGGACGGTTTTGTTTATCGATGAGATTCACCGCTTCAACCGCGCGCAGCAGGATATTCTGCTGGGCGATGTCGAGGCGGGTTACATCCTGTTCGTTGGCGCGACGACGGAGAATCCGTTCTTCGCGGTGAATTCGCCGCTGGTGAGTCGTAGTCAGATTTTTCAGTTCACGCCGCTGACGGAAGAGGACATTACGGCGTTGATTCGGCGCGCGGTGGAGGACAAGGAACGCGGGTTTGGGGAGTTGAGTATTCAGATCGATCCCGATGCGGTTCAGCTCTGGGCGACAATGAGCGATGGCGATGCGCGACGGGCGCTCATGGGATTGGAAGTTGCGGTGCTTTCCCAACTCCGTGGCATGGGCGCCTCGCCCATGCAACCGCCGCTTGAGCGGCAAGCGCATGGGCGAGGCGCCCATGCCACGGAAAAAATTCACATCGATCTCAACATCGCCGAGCAATCCATGCAGCGTAAGGCGATCGTCTACGACGGCACCGGCGACGAGCACTACGACGCCGCCAGCGCGTTCATCAAAAGCATGCGCGGCTCCGACCCCGACGCCAGCATCTACTGGCTCGCCCGCATGCTCGAGGCCGGCGAAGACCC
>JACMJD010000023.1 GCA_014380825.1 Phycisphaerae bacterium
GATCGATGCGAATGACATCGCCGCTGGTCACTTTGAACTGTCGGCCGCCTTCTTCGATAATCGCGTACATCGGCTTGCTTCTCCACGGGCGAATACGGGGGTCAGATACGGGGTCAAAAGGACGCAGGATTGTGGCGGTTGTGCGAACTTTGTCAAGGCAATGGGGGTTAACTCAACCGCTAACACGTGATATCGGAACGATTGGGCGGAAATCGTGGAAAAGGGATGTCGTCTCTACGAAAGCCCGTCCGACTGGCAATGCACCGCCGCTTGCGGCGTCGCAGATGCAGCACCGCTCGATCTGGAACGATTTCTGATTTGCGACAGGCAAGCAGCAGAAAACAAATGCGTTGACAGACCGATCGCCGATACTTTATGCTGTAAAGTGAACTGGGAAAGCGCATGCACATTCGCGACGCACTCGATCAGATCTCCGACATCCGCTCGCAGCTCGCTCAAACGCTGACGTTCCGCGGATATCGCTCGCTGACGACCGCGTTCACCGGCTTCGTCGCGATCGGCGCTGCAGCCGTGCAGTCGATGTGGATCGGCGATGGTGCGAATCATCTGCATGGCTACCTGCGCATCTGGTTCGCCGCGGCGATCGTGAGCCTCGCTGTCGTCGGCATCGAAATCATCTGGCGATGCGTGCGATCCGGCCACGCGCTTCAGCGCGAGCTGAGCCTGGCGGCGGTGGAACAGTTCTCGCCGACACTGGTGGCCGGCGCGCTGCTGACATACGTACTGATCCACACCGCCGGCGAGAACGCGTGGCTGCTGCCGGGGATGTGGATGATCCTGTTCGCGCTGGGCGTGTTCGCTTCGCAACGCCTGTTGCCGCGATCTGTCTTCGCGGTTGGTGCGTATTATTTACTCGCCGGGTTGAGCGTCCTGTTGATGGATCACGGCGGGCAGCTCGCGCCATGGGTGATGGGCGCCGTCTTCGGCGTCGGCCAATTATTCGCGGCGATTATCCTTTACCTCTCACTAGAGCGAACCTGTGGCCGGGAATAAACCGCACAAATCTTCCGACCCCAAAGAAGCGGGCCGATTCGCGTACGAGGGCCTGGAGCGCTTGCTCCACGAGCGCTCGCGGCTCGGCATTCTTTCGTCGCTGGCCGCGCATCCGGAAGGCGTGATCTTCAACGACCTGAAACTGCTTTGCTCGCTGACCGACGGAAATCTCAGCCGGCAGATTCAGATTCTGGAAGAAGCGGGCTTCGTCGAAGTCATTAAGAGCGTCCACAAGAACCGGCCGCGCACGCTGTGCCGATTGACGACGGTGGGCCGACGAAAGTTCGTCGATTATCTAAGTGAACTCGAACGCGTCGTGCATGATGCAGCGCAGGCGCAGGATGAATCGACGCGCGGTCACGCGATCTCGAAACACCTGCGACCCACGTGAACGAGCAAAAAAATTTGGTGTAATACTTTACGTTGTAAAGCGAATTCATTCGAGCCTCGCGCTCCAGTCCGTGTGCGTTTCGGTGACCGGTCATTTGCTTGCTGCCGATCGATCACACGAGCCACCCGAGCACGGACTGGAACGCGACGCTTGAATGCGAAATCAAATGCGGCCACGAAGGCACGAAGGACACGAAGGGAATACAAAGAAAACGTGAATTGATTTCTTGTGTTTCCATTGTGCCCTTCATGCCTTTGTGGCTGAAATTTCTTCCCACGGAGTCTGAATGATCACTTGGATTCGACAACTCGACAGCCTGCTGCGTGGCGAGTCTACGCGCATCGATCAACTGCGCGACGGCGAACTGCGCGTGCCGATCCTCGGCCTGGCCGTCGTGATCGACGTGCTGGGTTTGATCTACGGTGCGTGCATGGGCGTGTTCTCGCTCACGAAAAGCGGCAGCCACGCATCAATGCAGATCCCGGCCAGCATGCTGAAGGTGCCGGCGTTGTTCCTGCTCACGCTGATCATCACATTCCCTTCGCTTTACGTCTTCAATGCACTGATGGGCTCGCGCCTGCGCTTTCTCGCGACGCTTCGCCTGCTGATCGCCTCGATGGCGGTCATGCTGGCGATCCTCTCGTCGATCGGGCCGATCGTCGCGTTCTTCTCGATCAGCACGACCAGCTACTCGTTCATGGTGCTGCTGAACGTCGCGGTGTTCGGCATAGCGGGAATTCTCGGCTTGTCGTTTCTGCTTCAGACGCTGCATCGGATCAGCATAGCGCAGGAAGAGATTCCTCCGCCGATTCCGAGCGAATCGAGCGCGACCGAACCCATGCTGCCGAATCCAATCGAACGATTTGATGTGCGCGAGGTCCGTCCGCCGGTGAAGATGGTGTTCCGCATCTGGCTCGTGGTGTTCGCGCTGGTGGGTTCGCAGATGGGCTGGGTGCTGCGGCCATTTATCGGCGCACCGGGCACGCCCTTCGCCTGGTTCCGGCCCGTGCATTCGAACTTCTTCGAAGCGATCGGCCAGCAAATCCTGAACTTGTTCAAGTGAGCATGAAAAAGATTTTGGCCACAGAGGCACAGAGGGCACGGAGAAAGACAAATTCAGTTTCTGTTTCTTCTCTGTGCTCTCTGTGCCTCTGTGGCCAATCAGTATTTTCGTCATTGAGGTCGATTCCATGATCGCGCTGGGATCGTTATGGCTTCGGGTCGAGTCGGTGTTGCGCGGCGAGGGGTCGGCCGCGCTGGGAAGACTTCGCTCGGCCCGGAGCCTGTTCAGTCTGCTTCTGATCGCCTGCGCGTGCGGGATGATCTACGGCGCGGTGATGGGAACCCTCACCGGTCTTCCGGAGGGGAGACGACTGCAACTTCTGTTCTCGGCGGTGAAAGTTCCGATTCTGTTGCTGGTGACGTTCGTCATCAGCCTGCCGAGCTTCTTCGTCGTGAACACGCTGCTCGGATTGCGAAGCGATTTTCGCGCCGCGATGTCCGCCCTGCTCGACACCCAGGCGGGCGTCGCGATCACGCTGTTCTCACTCGCGCCCATCACGATCGTCTGGTATCTGACGTGTCGCGATTACCAAACCGCGATCCTGTTCAACGGCCTGATCTTCGGCATCAGCGCGTTCGCCGGACAGGTGATCCTTCGTCGCAGCTACGCCCCGCTGATCGCGCGGAACCCACGGCATCGCATCATCCTTCGCGCCTGGCTGATCACCTACGCGTTCGTCGGCATCCAAATGGGCTACGTCCTGAGACCCTTCATCGGCGACCCGACGAAACCGGTCAGTTTCTTCCGTGATGAAGCTTGGGGGAGTGCGTATGTGTTGGTCGCGAAGTTGATCTGGAACATTTTCAGCCGAAACTAGTTTGCGAGACCGCGAAGTCGTGAAGTTGCGAAGAATACGAAGTTGGTCCACGAATTGACACGAATGGACACGAATCAGAACGGAATGATTCTTTCCCATTCGTGTTCATTCGTGTTCATTCGTGGATAATGATTTTTGTTGAGCGGCTTCACGCCTTCGCCGCTTCGCAGTCTCTTCCCTCGCCCGCTTGCGAATCCGCGCTCGCATCGATAAAACCGCCCGGCGTGAAATTCAATCTGATCGATTCGATCCTCGAGCTCTCCGACACGCGTATCGTCGCGATCAAGCAAGTGACCCTGGCCGAGGAATATCTCGCCGATCACTTCCCGACCTTCCCGGTTCTCCCCGGCGTGATGATGCTCGAAGCCCTCACGCAGGCGGCGGGCTGGTTACTACATCGCCGAAACAAATTCGCCTGCTCGATGGCCGTCCTAAAGGAAGCTAAAAACGTAAAGTACGGCCAGTTCGTCGCGCCGGGCGACGCGCTGAAAGTCGAAGTCGAACTCTTCAAACCAACCGCCACCGGCGCGACGTTCAAAGCGTCCGGCACCGTCCGAAACGAAACCGCGCTCGCCGCAAGAATCGAGCTGGCCTACTTCAACCTCGCCGACAAGCACCCGCATCTGGCCAACGTCGACGAAAAACTCCGCGAGCACAACCGCCTGCGCTGGTCGCTGCTTCAGACGCATGGCGAGTCGGCGAACCAAGTCCAGAACGAGCCGCTGTCGCTGTGAGAACGAAGCAGGCCCGATTGATCGCCAGTGGTGCGATGCGGCGCGGATTGGTCACCACAAGAGCGGCTTCCGCGGCTCATTCGGATTTCAGCGGCGATGCCAAGAGCGAGTGCTGCGCATTTCGCAAGGGACTTGTGACAGATTATGCTGTTAGGCATACTTGACAATCTGGACGAGGAGCACGTGCAGGAGATGTAGGTCGTTCACGCTCGGCATCGGATTCGGAGGAGCAGATGAACACTGTGTCCGCCAAAACCCTGCTTTCCATTCTCGCGCTTCTTGCCGTTGGCGCTTCCGAATTTCGGTCCGATGCAGCACTGGACGCGCAGCGCGGTTATCAACAAGCACTGCAAAGGGCGAAGAACGCCTACATGGGAGCGTTGGATGACGCCATGCGCTCGGCAGGGAAAAACAAGGATAGCGACGAGGTGCTAAGGATCGCAGAGGAACTCAAACGCGTGAGGGCCGCCGAGAGCACCGAGCGGTTTGGCGACTTTCCCGCCAGCGTGATTGATGTCGAATCGGTCGGCTCGCCGAACATGGGGAAAATCACGTTCAAACACGCCGGGTCATTTGGTGGCTGAGAAAGATGATCAGCCTTGCCGGTGGGCAGTCATCGGCGCAGATACGATTATCAGCCTCCACTCGAACGGGTGGACGAGTGTCTTCGAATTCGACAAGGCGCGACAGAGGGCTACCGCATATGCAACCGGCCAAAAGGGCGGCGTCGCATGGGAGGCCGCTCGCTCGCGCTGACGCGAAATTCGTCCCCGACGGACGCGCCACCTTCGGCTTCGTGCAGCTCCTTGAGCCTCGTGCCGCTTTCGTTGCGCCAGCTCTGGTGCCCATTCGAATTGCGGCCGAGGACTAGGCTTACTTTCTTTGATCCCATGCAGCGACCGTGATAAAGTTCTGACGTCATGGCCACGCTGACGATTCCCATCACCGTCGAGCAAATTCAGGAGCTGGCGCGGCAGCTTTCGCCGCGGGAGCGGCAGGCGCTGATCGACGGTCTTCTCGCGGAGCGGTTCGACGCGGTGCTGTCGGATTCGGATCGGCGGCGCGCGGGACAGCCAAACGTGAGCGACGCGGAGATTCAGACGGAAGTGGATGCCGTACGCGGTCAGCGGCGAGAGGCGCGGGAGGGCCGGCAGCGTGCGCCTGGTGGTTGATACGAACCTCATGATCCGCGCACTGCTGTCGCCTGGGCCGGCGCGGCAGTTCGTCAAGCTTGCACCTCTTCAGCACCAGATTCTTTATCACGCCGAGCAACTCGCCGAACTTCGCGATGTCGCGGCGCGGCCGCGGCTGATGATCGCGCCGGAGGCGGTGACTGCATTGGTCGAGCGCGTCGAGCGATATGGTCAGCGCCTGGATTGCGACTTGGATGCGAAGCTCGACTGTCGCGATCCGAAGGATGATTCGTGCTGGCGCTGGCGCTCGCGGCGAGTGCCGAGATCATCTTGACTGAAGATGACGATCTGCTCGTTCTCCATCCATGGCGCGGCATTCGAATTATGCGCCTCTTCCAGTTCCTCCAAGACCACCCGTTGCAGAATTCAATTTCTTGACCATCCATCTTGCCCACCTTCTTGCAATGTCCGCCCATGCGCGGACAATCCGGCCGCTTCGAAGGGAAATTTAATAATGGCTATGACTCGTGATGAAATATTCAAGAAGGTGCAGGCCCTGCTCGCCGACGCGTTGGGTGTCGATGAGGAGGAAGTGACGCCACAGGCCGTGCTGCGGGATGATCTTGGAGCCGAGAGCATCGATTACCTCGACATTCAGTTCCGCCTAGAAAAAGCGTTCGGCATCAAGATCGAAAAAGGCGAGATGTTCAGCCCCGAGCTGGCCAACGACCCGAACTTCGTGCAGGGCGGCAATGTTACGCCCAAGGGAATTTCCGAACTGAAAACCCGCATGCCGTATGCGAACGTCGCGATCCTGGAGGCCGACCCGCAGCTCGACAACATGGCCAAGCTGTTCACGGTGGACATGATCACGAATTTTGTGCAGGCGAAGCTAGAGAAAGAGGGCAGAGGTTAGAGGGCAGAGGGCAGGATTGGCGGATACTGCCGCTGCTCTGCGGGTAGTTGTTGTTCTAGTGATCGTTCTAGGCCGTTCAACATTCGGACGCACTCGTGATAGCGGTCGTAAAAGGACTCGTAGAGTTGCGGTTCGATGTAACCTTTCCGCTTCGCGATGTACAGGTGATGAACCGTTTCGAGCGCCTCACATCGGCAGCGATTCACGCCTTCGATCCGGTTGCGGGCATGCCGGTCATAGTTCTTCTCCGCAAGCTGTGCC
>JACMJD010000251.1 GCA_014380825.1 Phycisphaerae bacterium
CAGCTGCCTCTGGATACTGGTGGAGCAGCGCGTGGTGGCGGCGGTGGCGGCGGTTGAAAACTTGACGCAACAGGTTGCGCGGCGCCACCGGGTCGGGTTGCCCGCGCTCGCGCGCTTTGCGGAACGCGGGGCGCGGGGATCGAACCTTCGTCTTGATCCATTGAGCAAACTCTACAATCAAATCGCCGGCACCGGAATCGCTTCGTCGAAGAACTGGCGAACTTCGATGAGCGCTTCTTTGCTGGTGAGCGACTGAGCGTAATCTTCCGCGGTCAACCATACACGGCGTTTCGGTTCGTAGGCGGCTTCGAACAGGCGCTCGCCGTGCTCGAAGGGGATGACGTCGTCGTTCAATCCGTGAATCACCAGCAGGGGCCGCGGCCAGAGTTGTTTGATGGAGTTGGCGGGAGAGAAATGGACGAGATCGGTTCCGACCTGGGCGCTTGCGAGCACCAGGCCGACGCGATCGGCGATCCAGCTCAACGGCGGGAGGAAGCGCGACGTCGCGACCGATCGGCCCAGGCCGCGAAGCTCGTCGAATCCTTCAAACACCGCGACCGCGTCGATCGATTGCCCCGCCGGCGACGAATCCACCGCCGCCGCCAGCAATGCGGCGGCGCCGGTGCTCACGCCTAATCCAAGGATTCGCCGCGCCTGACGCGGGTGTTGATCCTGTAGCCAATGCACGGCCGCCAGCACATCCTGGCGCTCCAGATCGCCAAGGCTCGTGAGCTGGCCATCGCTTTCGCCGTGGCCGCGGAAGTCGAAAACCAACACGTTGTATCCATGCGGAACGAGCGATCGCGCGAGGTTCAGGACGGCGGCTTTGTTCGAACCGATGCCATGGCAGATGACAACGGTGTCGCGGCCGAAGTTCTTCGATGCCGGAGTCGGGACCGGCGGCAAACCCCAACGATTCGATCGCGGCGGCGTCGACGGAATCTTCTGCGCCGCTGGGATCCACCAGCCGCTGATGTTGTAGCCGTCACTCGTTTGGAATTGCACCGGTTCGAATCGCATGCCAAGCTTCGTGGCCGGATCGTCGCGCGACACGACCTTCGGCCTGAACGTGAGCGCGACGGCCATCAGGTATGGCAGCGCGATCGCGATCAGTACGGTCGCGCGCACGAGGAACGGGAGCGATTCGACGATCTTTCTGCCAATGTGCGCCGCGCTGCATTCACCGGTGATGCGGTCCCAGACGCGCCGCAATGACGCGATCAGCAGATAGTCCAGCATCATGACGATGAGGATCAGCGATGCGGTGAGATAAATGCACAACCCGATCTGCCCGACGCTGATGTTCCCGCCCACAAGCAGCGCATACGCAAGCGACACGGCCGACCCGAGAACAATCGCCGTCGACGCGACGGCAAAGAGTTTGCTTAGCAGTCGGAAGCGTCGACGACCCAGAACTGCGATGATCACCGCCACGATCGGCGCGGTCACGTATCCCAGCACGATCAGCCAGTGTGTGTAGTGCAGCATGGAGTCTACCCCGGAACGAATAGGCGCAGCGAGGAGCATCATAACACCGAATGTCGGGAGTCGATCGCACGATTTCAGAGATCTGAATCCGACCCTTCACGGGTACGCTCAGGGGCGGCGTGAGAGATCCTGGTACACCGTTTCAAGCTCGCGCGTGAAGCGGGCGCGATCCATCATTCCCGCGTCGATCAGTCGCTGTCGAAGGCCAGCGCGCAGCTCGCTGAGTCGCGCTGGATCGTTCGCGAGCGCGATGGCTTTCATCACGTATTCATCTGCCGATGTCGCGACCAAATCTCCCAGCTGAATTGATTCGCAAATGCTCAATCCCATCCGCGACGCGTGCATTTGCCCCGCCTGCGTCACCGTCGGCACGCCGACGAATAGTGCATGGCACGTGGTCGTGTGGCCGTTGAACGGAAACGTGTCCAGGCCAATGTCGGTGGAACGGAGCGTCGATAGATATTCGCGGAAGTCGGTCGAACCTTGCAGGTCAATTCGAGATTCTTCGATCCCCAGCGCGACGAACCGGGTCAGCAGATCTTGCCGATGGGCATCGTCGCGCAGGCTTTGCGTTTGAATGGTCAGTCGTGCACTCGGCACGCCTTGCAGGATTTTCGCCCAATTCTCGATCATCACCGGGCGGATCTTGATCGGGTTCGTGAACACGCCAAAGCGGACTTGTCCGTTGGCGATCGCGGGCAGCGGATCGATGTCCGGGACTCGATCTGGCGGCCCGTAGCAGAAAAATGTGCGCGGCAGGCGGATGACGCGCTCCGGGTAGAAGCGATCGGATTCCAGCGGCGCGACTCGCGCATCGGTGATCAGATAATCCATCTGGCGCATGCCGCTCGTGCCCGGGTAACCGAGATACTCGACCTGAATTGGAGCAGGCTTGCGCGCGAACAATAGCAGTCGACTGTCCGATGTATGCCCGCCCAGGTCGACGAGGATATCGATCCGATCCTCACGAATCATCGCGGCGGCCTGTTCATCCGAGAGCGAGCTGATATCTCGCCAACGCTCGACGCGACCGCGAAGCAAGCCCGTCATTGCATCGGGCGTGCGCACGCTCGAATAGCATGTGACTTCGAACTTCCTTCGATCATGCGCCGCGAGGATCGGATCGATGAAGAACGCGACTGAGTGCATGCGGAAGTCAGATGAGACATAACCGATCCGCAGACGTTCTTTCGCCGGACCCGACGGAGCCGGCGCGATGCTCGCCGCGATCGGATCGGCGTGTTGCCGGCCCCAGGACTGGTGCTCGCGGAACAGCGTTTCGGCGTCGCACTTTTCATACGCAGTAAGATTCAGCAGCAGATTACTGTGGGCCCGGAAAAACTCCGGGTTGGCGGCGATCGCGGCGCGGAACTCGCTCACACCCTGATCGAGCTCTCCAAGGTCGGCCAGCACCGTGCCGAGATTGCTGTGTGCGCTGGCGTGCTGCGGACTGTATCGGATCGCTTCGCCGAAATGGTCTCGCGCTTCGGTGAGCTTGCCCTGTGCCCGCAGCGCATTGCCGAGATTGTTGTGCGCGCTCGCGAACGTCGGATCGAGCTGGATCGTCGTTCGATATTCCGCGATCGCCGCCTGCGACTGGCCGACCGACATCAGCAGGACGGCGAAGTTGTAGCGATGTCGGGCGACGTTCGGCATGATGCCGATCGCCTTTCGAAACAGATCGACCGACTGCTGAACGTTTCCCTCGCGCGCGGCCATCAGCGCCAGCAGGTGAATCGCATCGGCGTTTCGCGGATCTTTGGTGAGCAGGCGCTGAAGCGTCCAGCGCGCGCCGTCGAGCCGTCCGGCTTCGAAATCTTCGCTGGCGCGGGCCAGAAGTTCCTGTGATTTGTCGCCTGCCATTCCGGTCGTATCGTAGCAATTCTCCGGACATTTGTTGCGTGCGCTGGCATCGGGAGAGTAGAACAGCCGGCGTAGTCACCGGGCCGTACACCGTTTCAACTCGTAGGGAACGAGGCGCATGAAGCAATCGGCGGCTGTGATTGTCGTCGCGGTTGTGCTGCTGCTGGCGATGTTCATCTCGCCGCGCACGGCACTGGCGCAGGCCAACGCGCAAGCGGCGCAGACGGTCGAACGCTTCGATCGCACGCTCGAGCGCATCCGCCAGGAAACGCGCTTGCAGGTCAGCCCGGACGTGCCGATCGATCAGCGCACCTTCTACGATGCCGGTGGCTACTTCACGTTCAACTACCTCTCGCTCGACGACGCGACCAACAACAACCGCGGCTTCCGCCAATACGACACAACCGCGTATGGCCGGCTCGTGATCGACGGTGCGAACGAATTCTTCGTGCGTGGCCGGCTGAGCTATCGCGATTACAACCCCGGCGACAACCTCAACGATCAATCGTCCGGGCTCGATGGAATGGTCGAGCGCGCGTTCTGGCGATTCGATCTGGCCAAGTATCGCGCCGCGTACGGCGGCGCGGACACGCCAATCGATTTCACCCTCAAAGGCGGGCGCGATTTCATCGTCTGGGCCAATGGCGTCGTGCTGGCGAACGTGATCGACGGCGCGCAGATCGACATCGGCTTCCAGCCGTTCAACATCACGCTGCTGGCTGGGGTCACTGCAAAGCAGACGGTCGACTTCGACAGCTCCCGGCCGGACTTTGATCGTGATACGCACCGCGGTTTTTACGGCGCGATGCTCACAACCCGCATCGGCAACCATCGCCCGTTCATCTACGCGATCATGCAGCGCGACTACAACCACAAGGACACGCTGTTCACGCCGCTCGATGACACCGGCACCCAGGGCATCAACACTAAGTTCGACTACAACAGCCACTATTTCGGCATCGGATCAAACGGTAGCCTGAGCGACCGCCTAACCTACGGCCTGGAGCTGGTCTATGAAGGCGGGCAGACGCTGTCGAACAGCTTCACGCAGGTTGCCGACACCGGTGAGATCGTGCAGACCACGCAAACGCTCGACTCGATCGAGGCGTACGCGCTCGATTTCGAGTTGGATTATCTGGTTGGCGACCAACGCCAAACGCGCTTCGCGTTCGAGACGATCCTCGCGACCGGCGACAATGATCGTCTGCAAACCAGTAACACCCTGGGCGGCAACTTGCCAGGCACCAAAGACCGCGCGTTCAACGCGTTCGGCCTGCTCAACACGGGCCTGGCGTTTGGTCCGAGCGTTTCAAACCTGTGGTCAATGCGCCTCGGCGCGTCGACGTTTCCGTTTCCTGATGTCGCGGCCGTGCGCAGGATGCAGGTCGGCATGGACTTCTTCGTATTCCAGAAATTCAACGCCAACGCGCCGATCGACGAGGAAACAAGCGACAGCAGATTTCTCGGTGTCGAGCCGGACGTCTATCTCAACTGGCAGATCACCAGCGACGTCGCACTGTCCGTCCGATATGGTCTGTTCATTCCAGGTGATTCGGTCGAGAACGACAAGAAGTTCCGACAGTTTTTGTATACGGGAGTGACGATTGCGTTTTAGATGGACGCGAACTTCGGAAAAGCGCATTGCCGCTTGCGGCGTCGCAGATGCAGCGATTCGCGTCGCCCGATCTGCGACGCCGCAAGCGGTGATCCTCCTCGCGATTGCGCTTCTGCTAACCGGTTGTCACACTGCGCAGGTTTCCGAA
>JACMJD010000252.1 GCA_014380825.1 Phycisphaerae bacterium
ACGATCGTGTCGTTGATGGTCATTCCGCCCGTGAACGAATTGTTTCCGGTGAACGTGATGTTGCCGCCGCCGATCAGCACATAGACGGGCCCGCTGATGTTGCTGGTGTAGGTTCCTGTTGAGGTTTGGCTTAGCTGAAGCTCGCCATAGTTCGTGACGTTGCCGCGCAGGCTTGAGGAGTTCGTCAGCAGTTGCCCCTCCAGATTGGTCACGTTACCGGTATAGGTGTTGATCCCATTGCCGAACAAACGCATTCGTCCTGGCCCGGCCTTCACGAGGTTGCCGTTGCCGTGGATTCCGCCTTGCAAATAAACGGTGCCCGACGGGATGCTCACCGTGCCGGTGCCGGCGAGCTGAATCGGCTGATCGACCGTCACCGAACCAAACACGGCCAGCGCGGCGTTGGAAAGTGCGAGCGTCCCTGTCGCCGCGCCGAGATTGGCCGTTGCGCTGATCTGCACGGTTCCTTCATTGACGATCGTGCGCGCGTGCGTGTTGGCGCCGGAGAGAATCAGTGTGCCGTTGCCCATCTTGGTGATGGATGATCCGCTGACGACGCCGCTGACAACCATCGCGCCGCCGCCGCGAATGTCCCAGGCGCCCGCCGCCTGTTGCGCGACATTCGCTGCAATCGTCTGCGTGCCGCTGCTGGTATTGATGCGATCCATCCGGCCTTGCGAGAGCGTGAGCGTGTTCGCACCGGCGGCGGCATCGGCGTTCAGGGAAAAGCTCTTGTCCGTGTCGATTGTGAATCGCGACATCGGCACCGTCCCGGCAATCGAGATGGACAGCCCGGACTGAAACGCTCCGCCGAACGTCACTTCTGAATTGGCGACCGGCAGCGCCGCGCCAGCCCAGTTGTTCGCGATGCCCCAGGACGTAGCCGACCCCGCGCCCGCCGCGCCGCTCCATTGATAGATCACGCCAGCCACGCCGATGCTCGCGCTTCCCAATGAAGCCAGCGTGACCGCCGAGGCGAGCAGCATCGTTCGAACACTCTTCTTGTTGTGTTGCGGTTTCATTTCCGGATTCCCTTGTGTGATGACTCGCGGGTCCGATCGCCCGCGTGCAACCAGATAGGGGGTCTCCGGCAGAACCTGACAGCACAATGTTTTTTTCGGATTGCCGGAAGAGGCGTGGTTTTTGGCGTGAGCTAATGCGGGTATGGTCAGACAAGACCGGCTGAGTACAGCAGGTCTTCTGTTCGATCGTCATCGAACCAGGATGATGTTGATTCGCGATGCGCTCGAGTCGCAACTCGCGCGGCGGCGAAGTGCGGCGTTCCGCTTGGCTCAATTAACTGCGTGTTACGGGCCAACGGCGACCCGAAGTTGGGCGAGCCGTCGGCGTTCCACGCAAACTTCTGCATGTGAATATCACGGATGCCCGTGAACTCGCCGGGCGTATTGTGGGCGTGATAGACCATCCAGTCGTCCAGGCCATCGGGCGACTTGGTGAAGCTCGAGTGGCCGACGCCGACAACGTTATTCGCCTGCGAGAATACCGGAGTCGATTTCTTCACCCACGAATTGGCAAACAACGGGTTGCCCACGCCGTTGTACGTGAGCTGGCCTAGCGCGTATTCGTTGGTCCAGTAGCCGCTGCCGGAATAGATGATGAACGTCTTGCCGTCGCGTTGGAGAATTTGCGGGCCTTCGTTGATCGGCAGGCCGTTTTGTTCCCAACCAAGCGTGGGCGAACTGATCAGCGCGCGGTTGCCGCTGATCGTCCAGGGGTTGCTCATCTGCGCGATGTACAGATTCTGCTGACCGTCGGTGAAGCCCGGCCAACCGGACCAAACGAAATACTGCTGGCCGTTCAGCATCATCACCGTGCCGTCGATCGCCCAGCGGTTCGTCGTCGCGGTGATCTGACCTTTCAGCGTGTACGTGCCTTGCGGGTTCTGCGAGTTGCCCTCGAGCACGTACATCCGATGCTGCGCATTATCGCCGTTGTCGGCGGCGACGTAGATGTACCACTTGTCGTTGATGCGATGCAGCTCCGGCGCCCACACGTCCTGCGAATAAGGTTGTCCCTGCGGCGGCGCCCACACGTTTTGCAACAGCGCGCTGTTGATGTCCTGCAATCGGCTGGAGCGCTGGATGTAAATGCGTCCGCCGTCCGAGCGCACGTAGAGATAATCGCCTTGCCATTGCGTGATGAACGGATCGGCGCCGTTCGGATCGATCGCGTTGGTGAACGTCTGCTCGGCGCCCGAGAACGTATCGAACAACGCGCTGCGTGGGACGAGCTCTTCGGTCCCATCGGGCGGGGTCCAGTACAACTGAACCGTGCCGGCGCCGACCTGATCGAAATAGTCGAGCTCGAAGTCGACCTTCTGCCCGGCGGTCAGTGTGATCGTGGCAGTGTTGCTCTGCCCGGCGACTGGGGCGTTAAAGCTGTTGTCGATCAGCGAATAGTCATCGAAGTCGACGATGCCGTTATTGTCGAAGTCACCGTTGGCCCAGCCGGTGGAACCGTTGTTGAAACCGTTGTCGATGTGGGCGTAGTCGTCGAAGTCGACAATGCCGTTGAAGTCGCTGTCGCCGATGATGATTCGCTGGCTGAAGCGATCGATGAGCTGCTCGCCGCGAATGTTCAAACGAACGCCGTCGTCGGCAAACGTGCGAAACGTGTACGTTCCGCCAATCGTGGGTTGGATCTGTCCGCGCCAGCGAATTGAGTAGCCATCGCTCGCCAGCTTTGAAGGCAGGGGCGAACTGGTGCCGAAATCGAAGTTAATCGACGGGTCGGTGCGAGTGAACTTCAGGTTGGTCAGATCGGGCGACGTGAAGTACTCACCCATCAAGCCGTTGACGGCGAGGAGCGTGCGAGCTTCGAGCAATTCAAACTGATACTGCATGCCACGTCACTTCATCGCCGGTTGCGTCGACGGCGCGACGAGTCCCGATCCCGACGGCGCCGGCTGGGGCGTGCGCGTGGGGCCAGTAATCTTAAGCCGGACGGAGCCGTCTGGTTCGTCAATAATCTGCATGCGATCGATCGACAGGTCGCGTTCGTGCCCGCCCGTCAGCTTCTTGTGGATGTGGTAGACGCAGAAGATCTCTTTCCCATCCGGCGAAGTCACCACCGAGTTGTGTCCGGGGCCCGAAACCTTTGGCGTTTTCTTCAGGATCGGGTTCTCTTTCGCCTTCACGAACGGGCCCATCGGAGATTTGCTGGTCGCATAACCCAGCGAATAGTTCGGATCGAAAAACCCGTGGGCCGAGTACATCATCACCCACGTGTTCTTGTGCTTGAACACGAACGGGCCTTCGTTCCAGCAGTCTTCGGTTTTCGGATTTCCTTCCCAAGGCTGATCGGGTTTGGCGCAGCGCACGGGCTCGCCGACCATTTCCATCAAGCTGGGGCTCAGCTCGACGACGTACAGATCGCTCTCTTTTCGTCCGTGCTCGTTCGTGTACTCGGACATGTCCAGCGCGTAGTAGAGGTAGGCCTTGTTCGAATCCGGATCGAGCGACACCTGCGCGTCGATGACCGCCTTGCCAAAATCCAGCAGCGGCGCCTTGATGTCCGTAAACGGACCGAGCGGCGACGAAGCCTTGGCGACCGAGATGCGATGGCTCAGATGCCCCGCTGGTACACGGCCCATCGAGCTATAGAAGAGATAGAAGCTGCCGTCCTTTTCCACCACGCACGGCGCCCAGAAATTCTCGCGGCCCCAGCTTGTATCTGTTTTCTGAAACGCGAAACCTTTGTCCGTCCAGTCAATCAGGTCCGGCGATTCGAGCACGCGATAGCCTTCGCCGGGCGCGTTGGTGCCGTAGGCGTAGTACATGCCGTTGGCGCGGATGACGAACGGATCGGGGAGATTCTCCGCGACGGGGTTGGTGTACGTACGCTGCGCGAGCGCCGGCTTAGTGGAAGGCGTGCGCTGCGCGCCAACGACCATCGGAATCAGCAGAACCAGACCGACGGCTGCCGTGCTTATAATCAGGATTGATTTCATGGATTAAACAAATAGATACGCCGATCAACCCGGCGGTGGACCCGCGGACGTATCCGGCCATGGTGACGTGCGACCCGGCGGGATTTCATAGCGCTGTCGCCACATCGTCTGCTTATGCCAAAACGTTTCATTCGCGCCCGGGAAACCGCTTGGGGGCGGGCCGATCGCTTTCCACGTGTCCTCATAAACCAGCGATTCGGCGTGGCCGTCGGCAAAAACGTAGTTCGATCGCTTGCCGCCGGAGTGACGATCCCAGGCGATGTTCTGCTTGGCCTTCTCACCGATGATGCCATCGGTATTGTCTTCCCATCGGGCAACGTGATGGAACGGCTCCGGCGCGAATCCCGCGGCTGGCGGGTTCTTCGATTTCACGCCTTCGCAAAACACGATCGACAACGCCGGCCGTCGAAGCTGCGTCACCTTGATCGCGCTAAATGCCTTGTCGGTGATGTCACTGACGTTAATGCGGTACGAACCGGGGATGTCATTGGCGTCCGGTTTGTCCGGCAGTTGATTGGCTGCAATTCCGAAATCCCAGACGCCGCGGATCTGCGGATTGTCATCGCTGGGGCAGGCGTAAACCTGCTTGCTGTTGCCGAGATATTTGAGCAGGGCGAAATCCCAGCCGTACATCGGGAAGCGATAGCCCCAGGAATCGCTCGCGCTATAATCGCTGGCGACGACATCGCGCCCGCCGGGGCCGATGCCGGGTTGCGTTACGACTGGGCGCGCGTTGAACCAGGCTTTGGGCAGATAACCTTTGTGCTCGTTCTGAAACATTACGAGCGCGCCGCCCAGTTGTCGCATGTTCGAAAGGCACGCCACGGATTGAGCCTGCTGTCGCGCCTTGCTCAGCGCCGGCAGCAGCACCCCGATCAAGACGGCGATGATGCCGATCACGACCAGTAGCTCGACCAGCGTAAACGCGCGTGAAGACCTTGGTTTGCCGGGCGCGGCAAGCGAACGAATCGTGCTCATCAAAAATACCTCCGCAATGTCGCCGGCCGCGTGCCGGCGCGATAGTTCCGCCCGAAAAACCCCTCCGACGAACCCTCTGCAATCCCTCTATGAACCGATCGTATGCAGCGAAATCGAACAACCTAATTGAACAACCTCTCCCTTCGCGATTGCCCACGAAGGGAGAGGCGTTCAGTAACGTAGCTCGTGTTACCGGGCGCGCTGGCGACGGAACGCCAGAACACCCGCGACACCGAGCAAACTAAGCGAAGCCGGTTCCGGCGTGCCGACCGCGGTCAGCGAATCGAACGCGAAGATCGCGTCGGTTGTGTCCGGCGAGTTGCCGCCCAGCGCGTAAACGCCGACTTTCAATCCGCCTTCCTGCGTGTTGCTGCCGTTTCCTTGCGGATCACCCGGGCTGCCGAAGCCGGTGAAGGTGAACGCGCCGCCAACCTGTTGGAACGCGCCGCCGTTGATGCTGGCGAATGCCTGCACCGTCGAGCCGCTGCGCACCAGCCGCAGCACCGCGTCGATATCAGAAGCCTGGGGCGACGTCGCAATGTTTGGAATCGCGCGGCCCACGATGTCATCACCGGGGCCCGGTGGGGTGGCGCCGCCCCAGCGGTCTTCGTTCTCGCGAAGCGCTTCGACCGCGATCCCGCCTTCGAAGCTGTTGTTGAACAGCGACAGCCGGATGTAGTGATCCGTATCGGTGCCCAGCCAGATCCCGCCGCCCTCGAAGTTGGAATTCAACCCCGAGACGCGAACGTTTGCTTCCACAGTAATCTGCGGACTATTGTCGATGTTCGCGAAGAAAAAGTTCTGCGCCGAATCCGGATCGTTCTCGTAATTGCCGAACGTGTCACCGGGCAAGCCGGTTACGGTCAATCGTCCTCCGCCGACATTAAAGCCCGACGTATTGAGGTTGTACGCGCCGTCAAAGCCGGTGGCGGCGAGCGTGTTGCCCGAGCCATTAAAATCCAGCGAGACGTTGGCGGGTCGCGCCAACGCGTTACCGGCGATGCACGCCACCGCCATAGCCGAAAGAGCTGCCAATTTTCTCACGATTCCTCCTGCCGGCCCGACACGAGGTGCCGGTGCCTTTGATGAAAATGCACACCCGAACGTTTCAATTTGCAGGCGACCCGCGATCGCCCCGCTCGTAATGCCTGATCTCGTTTTCCGCTTGTACCAACGAACCAAATCAGATATTTAAATGTTGTTCAAAAATAAGCCCGCGCGGCGGCCAGTGTCAAACAAATTCCGATCGGAGAACGCGAATTCTTACCCGCTTCTTGACGATCGAGTCGAAGTTTGGAACCTGTTCATGATCGGCACGCATGGCAAAGATCGCTCCGGACGGCGTCCGCTGGCCGCTGACCAGACGCTGAACCGACGCATCCGGCCTGCTCTTCTGCGTCACCTCAACGAACGCGCGGTCTTCGAGATCGTTCGCGACCATGGCCCGATCTCTCGCGCAGAGTTGACCCGTCAGAGTGGAATCACCGCGCCCACCGCGTCGAAAGTCGTCGGAACATTGCTTGAGGCAGGGTTTCTCGAGGAAGTCGACAGCAACGCCGCGTCGATCAAGGCGGGGCGCCCCAGCAAGGTGTATCGACTCGGCACCGGATCGGTACAGGTTCTTGGCGCGACGATCGACGTCCGCCGCTGCGCGGTCTTGGCGACGGGTCTGGATGGGCGCGTGGATCCCGCCCATGCGCTGGAATTCGCCACGCCCTCTACCTATCGCGAACTGATCGATGCTCTCGCCGACCGCGCGAAAAAGTTAATGCGCCGGCCCGTCACCACGCTCGGACTCGGGCTGAGCACGCCCGGCGAAGTGGACGTCAAGAACCAGCGCGTGTTGCTCTCGCCGAACCTTCACGTGACCGATGGTCAATCGCCCGGGCGCGATTTGCAGGAACGGCTGGGCATCGAAACGGTGATGTTCCACGAAACGGTCGGCACGTGCCTGGCCGAACGCGCGTACGGCGTGGCTCGCGGGATGAACGACTTCGTCATGATCGGCGTGTACGAGGGCTACGGCGTCTCGGTCGTCTCCGGCGGAAAACTTCTGCTCGGCAAAGACATGATGGCCGGCGAGCTCGGCCACGTGACCGTCGACCTGAACGGCCAAAAGTGCGGCTGCGGTAACACGGGCTGCCTGGAAACGGTCGCCACCGACCCGGCGTTCGCGCGGGCGTGCCGTGCGCAGTTGGGACGATCGATGGAAGTGGAAGAAATCGTCCAGCTTTCACGCGATGGCAAGATCGACGTGGCCGAACCGCTGGATCGCACGCTGGAATACCTGGGCGTCGGCATCGCTGCCGCGATCAACATCTTCAACCCGCAGGCGGTGCTGGTGTGCGCCCGCATGCTCGATGCGAAGCCCGACGCGTTCGAGCGACTGAAGAAATGCGTTGAGCGAAGAGCGCTGGCCCCGATGCTGAATGGCTGCAAGATTCTTCGCGCCGAAGGCAACACCAGGCAAGGCGCCATCGCGAGCATCATCCAACATCTCACGCATACGCTGTGGCCCGCGATCGACTAGATCGGCGTGAGAGTTCAGAGTTCAGGAAAATTCATCGACTGAACTCTGAACTCTGAACTCTCTCTTACTCCTTCAACCCAGCAGTCGAAATCCCCCGGATGATCTGCTTGCTGAAGATGAAGAAAATCAACAACACCGGCGCCGTGCAGATTACGCTCGCCGCAAGCGTCAGCGCGTATTCGCTCACGTACGATCCCTGAAACAGCGCCACGCCCACCGGCAGCGTGAGCTTTTCCGATGAATCCAAAAACACCAGCGGCCCCAGAAAATCGTTCCAGGACGCGGTAAACGTGAGAATCCCCAGCGTCGCCAGCGCCGGCATGCTCAGCGGCAACATGATGTGCCGGTAAACGCCGAACCGCGAACAACCATCGAGCTGCGCTGCCTCCTCAAGCTCTTTCGGAATCGTCCGAAAAAATTGCGTGAGCAGGAAAACCCCGAACGCCCCCGCGCCGGCGGGCACGATCAGCGCCAGCGGCGTGTCGAGCCAGCCCAGTCGATTCAGAATCAGATACACCGGCACGAACAACACCTGCCCGGGCACCATCAGCGTGCCGATGATGATCGCGAACAAAACCTTCCCGCCGGGCAGATTCAGGCGCGATAATCCATACGCCGCCAGCGAATCGACCGTCAACACCAGCAGCGTGATGCACGTGCTGACAAGAAAGCTGTTGAACAGCCAGCGGAAGATCGGTGCTTCTTCCGGATTGGAAAACAGGTGCGCGAACTGCGCAGTCGTCCAGTGCTTCGGAAGCAGCCGCTCGAAATGCACGACCTCCATCTCCGGCTTGAACGCCGTGACGAAGATCAGCACCACCGGCAACACGAACGCGATCGTGGCCAGGAGCATCAGAAGATAGATGACGATTCGCTTCATGTCTTCTTGTGGCATGGGCGTCTCGCCCGTGCATTCGCGGCTCCAGCCGCCCGCGCGCGGGCTAGACGGCCACGCCACGCTTGTGTCACCGTTCACGCAGCACCCGAAACTGGATCAGCGAAAACACCATGATGATCAGGAACAGCAGCCAGCTCATCGCCGAGCCGTAGCCCATGCGGTAGAAGTTGAACGCTGTCTCGTAGATGTACATCACCAGTACGCGCGTCGACTGCTCCGGCCCGCCACGCGTCATGATGAACGGCTGGCCGAAGATCTGGAACGCGCCGATGACGTTGATCACGATTACGAACAACAGTACGGGTCGGAGCAACGGCAGGGTGATGAACGCGAATCGCCGCCAGCCAACCGCGCCGTCGATCGCGGCGGCTTCGTAATACGCTTGCGGGATTTGCTTCAGGCCCGCTTGCAGAATCACCATCGGCGCGCCAACCGTCCACCAGACGGTCATGATGACGATCGAGAAGAGCGCCAGCGATTTGTCGGTTAGCCACGGCACCTTCGCTCCGAGATATGCGTTGAAGATCCCGAAATCGCTGTCGTAAAACCATCGCCAGAGGATGCCGGCGACGGAGATCGTGATCATCGTTGGGACGAACAAGCCGAGCCGAAAGAATTTTTGCGAACGCTCGCCGAGTTGTTCCAAGCCCGTCGCCAGCACAAGCGCCAAACCGATTGTCAGCGGCACGCACATCGCGACGAACATCACCGTCACACCCAGCGCTCGCTTGAACGCCGGGTCGTCAAACGCTTCACGATAATTCGCCAGACCGACGAATCGCGCGGGCGCGGTGCTGGCCATCTCGTATTGTGTGAAGCTCAAGCCGAGACCGTAGAACAGCGGGAAAAGCAGGAACGTGGTGAACAGGATCAAGTAAGGCAGGACGAATGCGTATCCGCTGAATCGGCCGAGCGTGCGATTCATGGTTCGCCCGCTTTCGCTGACGAACTCCCGAATCGTTGCATTACCTTCTCGATCCGCTCGCGCGCCGCGCTCAGCGCCGCTTGCGGCGTCGCAGATCCATACAGCGCCTTCTCAATCGCCGGCTCATATTCCGCCAGATACTCATTCACGAACGGCACGCGCGGCATGTATGCGGCATACGGAATCTGTTTCGCGAATTCGCGCTGGGCGGTCATCGATTGGA
>JACMJD010000253.1 GCA_014380825.1 Phycisphaerae bacterium
GCGATCGTGTCGGCACAGAACGTCGTGTAGACGTGTCCAAGGTGCGGCTCGCCGTTGGGGTAATAAATCGGCGTGGAGATATAGAACGATTTTCGGTCACTCATGACACACCTTCTTGCCCGATATGAAGGCAAAAAGAAAGAACCATCGGCCGGGTCGACTTTCGATGCGGATGCTCACGTGGGGGCAAAAATCGCGCCGGCTTGCACCGGCTTGACGACCCCTACCGCATCAACATCTGTCGGACCGAACGATGGTTCATGATGATCATTATCGGCAGGAAGGGGTCGATGATCAAGTGAACCTCGAAGCAGTGGTTGAAAACCCGTGCTACCATGCCAGCGATGCCCGATCGGGTCATTTGCGATATCTGCGGAATGAGCGTCGCGCCACAAGCGCATTTCGTCGTGCGGATGGACGTCATCGCTGATCCGTCGATGCCGCCCATGAGCACGGAACATCTCGAAGAGATGAACTCCAAGCAGACGTTCGACGATCTGCTCAAGCAGATGCAGGGCATGTCGCCGGATGAATTGCAGGATGGCGTGCATCGGCGATTCGAATACAAACTGTGCCCGGCGTGTCACAAGCAGTTCCTGACCAACCCGCTGGGCGTGCCGCGCAAGCGTCGGAATAGCGAGAACTGAATGAGCACATCCGATCCGCTCACGCCAGTGCTTGATGCCATCCGATCGCGCGCCGATGCGCTGGACGTCTCCAGCGCCTGGCCTGCGGAGGATCTGGATGACTTGGCGCGCGCCGGCGTGATGCGCGGCGCGATTCCCAAAGAGTTCGGCGGCGACGATCTTTCAGCGCTGAATATCCACCTGCGTTACGAGCGCATCGCGGCAGCGTCGCTGTCGGTCGCGCTGGTCCTTTCACAGCGCGATTCGGCTTGCAGCTTGATTGATGCGGCGGAATCGTCGCCGCTGCGGGGCGAGGTGCTGCCGCAACTCGCGAAGAACGAATGGTTCACGACGGTCGGCATTGCCCAGCTCACGACGAGCCGCCAGCGCGGTGCGCCGGCACTCATCGCGACCGCAACCGGTGGAGGTTACCGCCTTCGCGGCGAGATTCCGTGGTCGACCGGTGCGGCGCAGTCGGAGTACATCATCACCGGCGCGGTAACGAACGGTCAGCAAATCCTGTTCGCCTTGCCGCGCGATCTGCCGGGCGTGCGCGTCGCGCCGCCGCTGCCGCTGGTTGCCCTCGGTTGCACGCACACGAGCTCGGTGATTTGCGAAGACGTACAGCTCGACAATCGGTTCATCCTCATCGGCCCGACCGAGCAAGTCCTCAGTAACCGCCGACGAAACCTCTCGATCGGCCAATCGTTCCTGGCGATGGGTCTGTGCCGAGGCGGGCTCGATCTAATCGACCAGATCGATTCCTCCAGCGCGCGGCAGACGAAAGCTGATATGAATTCGCAACTGCTCCGGCTTCGCGAAGAGGTGATCGCCTTCAGCCGATCAACCACCCCCGACGCCACGCTCGCCGCCAAGCTGCGTGGCCAATGCAACGACCTGGCCGTCCGCATCACGCACGCCGCCGTCGCGCTGCACAAGGGTGCCGCCCTGCTGGCCGGTCATCCGGCACAGCGGTTGGCGCGCGAGTCGATGTTCCTGCTCGTGTGGTCGTGCCCGAACCCGGTGATCGATTGCACGTTGGAGTTGCTGGCGGCGACTCAGCGCGACGCATAGCACGTCAACCCAGCACGGCCAATCTTCGCAGCGAATTCGGCGAATTGAACGACACGTTCTCTTCCACCAGCGTGCGATGTTCCACCACGCCGCCGAACTCCCGCGCCAGCCGATCGAGCAGCGCTTTCACCAGATGTTCCGGCGCGCTCGCGCCGGCGGTGACGAGAACCGAATTCTTTCCGGCGAACCACGCCGGATCGATTTCGGATTGGTCGTCAATCAGATATGCAGGTCGGCCCTGTTCTTTGGCGCGCTCGACTAGACGCAGCGAGTTCGAGCTGTTCTGGCTGCCGATGACGATCACCATTTCCGCTTCGAGTGATAATTGTGTGACCGCATCCTGGCGATTCGTGGTGGCGTAGCAGATGTCGTCTTTTTCCGGATGACGAATCTTCGGGAAGCGACGCTTCAGCGCATCGATCACGCGCATCGCATCCGAAACGCTCAGCGTCGTCTGCGTGACGAACGCCAGCTTGTTCGGATCGGCCACCTGCAGCGCGTCGACCTCTTCCGCCGATTCGACCACGATGA
The DNA here is from genome assembly GCA_014380825.1 of Phycisphaerae bacterium. The sequence goes on from JACMJD010000253.1 coordinate 2,232, forward strand.
TGTTCTGCGGCGCTTCGCCGACCGTCCCCACGGCCTCATCGTGATTGCGATGGCCGACGAAGATGATCGTGTAGCCGTCGCGGGCGTACCGCAGCACTTCCATGTGAACTTTGGTGACGAGCGGGCAGGTGGCGTCGATCTCATAC
>JACMJD010000254.1 GCA_014380825.1 Phycisphaerae bacterium
ATTCGTTTGCCTTCGAGTACGCTTGCCATATTTCCAGTCCTTTTTGTCGCGGCGAGTTTTCGCCGGGAAATTCGTTGTCGTTCTGACAGCCGGAATTGTCAAGGTCTGATCGGGATAAGTCCGATAACAGCGATGACATGTCCTCGGCTGATTCCCCAATTGTAGTCCTCGATAGCGGCCTGGGCGGGCTCACGGTCGTGCGATCTTTGCGCGCCGCGATGCCGCACGAACAGATCCTTTATTTTGGTGATACCGCCAGGGTTCCGTACGGATCGAAGTCCGCCGCGACGGTGACCTCGTTCGTGCGAGAGATCATCGCATATTTTTTAGATCGCCAGCCGAAACACGTGGTCATCGCGTGCAACACGGCTACGGCGCTGGCGCTGCCGGCGATCCGGGCGCAGTTTCCGAACATTTCGATTAGCGGTGTGATCGAGCCGGGCGCAAGAGCCGCGGTGGAAGCGTGCGGCACCAAGGCAGCGCCGATCATCGGCATCATCGGGACCGAAGCGACGATCCGATCCAAAGCATACGAGCGCGCGATTCACCGGCGGCGACATCATGCACGCATGCTGCTTCGGCCGACGCCGCTGCTCGTGCCGATCATCGAGGAAGGGCGCGGCCCGAACGATGCGCTGGTGAAGCTGGCGCTGCATCAATATCTCTGGCCAATGCTCGAGCGCGAGATCGACGTGCTGGTTCTAGGCTGCACGCATTATCCAATGTTGAAAATGCCGATCCAGGCGATGGCCGGACCGCAGGTTCGCGTGATTGACTCGGCCGAGCGATGCGCCGAAGATGTCGCGCGCAGGCTCGCATCCGCGGGTTTGCTGCGCGGCGCATCAGATGTGGATTCTGCCAAACTGCTGCATTGCTTTGTAACGGATGAATCGCCGCGATTCGCGGCGCTGGCATCGCGGTTTCTCGGGTTTCCGATCGCGTCGTGCACGTGGGTTTCGACCGACGAGCTCCATGCGCGCGAGACCGAATTGCAACTGCGTCGCGCGAGTTAGCCGACCGCGCTTGAACAGGGAATCAAACGAATGTCGATTCGAACTGCCACCATTGTCTTCGTCGCGCTGCTGAGCCTGGTGGGCGGTTGCACGCAGATTAAGGAAGTCGGCCAGAAGGTCACCGAGTCGGGACGAAACATCCTCGACGTGCTCACGCAAGCGCCGCGCAAGTCAGCCATCAAGACGACCGATCAATATTTTCCCGATGAGCGCCGCGAAGGCATTAACGAGCTGGTAAATCGCGGCTACGGGCGACAGCCGCCGTATACCGATCGATACGCGAGCCTAGCACAGAACGACAAGGACTATCTCGTGCGCGCCACCGCGATCCGCGCGCTGAACCGCTCGCGCGATGCCAAGGCCATCCCGATCTACATCAATGCACTGAATGATGAGAGCGATCTGGTGCGACTCGAAGGAGCCAAGGCGCTCATCCACATGCCAGACGATAAAGCTATTCCCGGCCTGGTGAAGCTGGTCACCAATCCGAACGAAAATCGCGACGTGCGCATCGCCGCCGCTGACGCTTTGAAGTATTACCGTAATACTGAGGTCGCGCGCGCTCTGATCAGTCAACTGGGTGGTCGCGAGTTCGGGATCGCGTGGCAAGCGCATCAAAGTCTTGTGCGATTGACGGGGAAAGATTTACGGTACGACGAAGGCGCGTGGTTGACCTACGTCGCCAACCCCGACAAACCGTTCGGATGATCTTGACCGTTCGGCGGCGTCGCTCGCCTGCGGTGAGCCAAGTCGAACCGCGACGCGTTCCTCATGCAAGCACTCGTATTCGACAACTCCCTCACGTTCGACCCGCGCCGCGCCGACCCCGCGCCATCCGACGGCGACACGCTCATCAAAGTCCGCCAGGCCGGAATCTGCTCCACCGATCTCGAGATCACCAGAGGTTACATGGGTTTCCGCGGCGTGCTCGGCCACGAGTTCGTCGGCGAAGTCGTCAGCTCATCCAACAAAGACCTGGTTGGCCAGCGCGTGGTGGGGGAGATCAACTGCGTGTGCGGGCGATGCGATCTTTGCCTGAGTGGATTGAGCACGCATTGTCGAAATCGAACGGTGCTGGGAATCCTGAAACACGACGGTGCGTTCGCTGAATTCGTACGCTTGCCGCAGGAAAATCTGCATGTGCTGCCCAAATCGATCGACGACGATCAGGCCGTGTTCGTCGAGCCACTGGCGGCGGCGTGCCAGGTGCTCAAGCAGATCAAACTTGATGGTCGCAAGTGGGTGACCGTGCTCGGCGACGGAAGACTCGGGCTGCTCGTCGCACAGGTGTTGCGGAATGTCGGCTGTCCGGTGCGCGTTATCGGCAAGCATCCGGAGAAGATGGAGATGTGCCAGAAGTGGCAGATCCGCTCGCGGGCGCTGGCGGATATCACGCCGCGACACGATCAGGATGTGGTTGTTGATTGCACCGGCAGCGCCGCGGGATTCGAAGTCGCGATGCAGATGGTCCGCCCGCGCGGCACGATCGTGCTGAAGAGCACGGTCGCCAGCGCCAAGCCGCTGAATCTGGCGCCGCTGGTGATCGACGAAATTCAAGTAATCGGCTCGCGCTGCGGACCGTTCAAAGAAGCGATCCGCGCGCTGGCGGAAAAGCAGGTCGACGTCGCGTCGCTGATCACGCGGCGCATGAAGATCGAGCAAGGCGTCGAAGCGATGGACCTTGCGTCCCGCCCCGGGGTGCTGAAGGTTATCTTGACAATCGAGTGATGCTCGCGATGGTGAACACCACCATGATTTCGCCTTCCGACCTCAATCGCCAGCGCTGGGACCAAGCCACGGACATTCATGCTCGCGGCAATGTGTACGGCATCGAAGGCTTCAAAGCCGGCGAATGCCAATTGCATCGCGTCGAAGTTGAAGAGCTTGGCGATGTGCGCGGCAAGTCGTTGCTGCATCTGCAATGCCATTTCGGGATCGATACGCTTTCGTGGGCACGCCGTGGCGCGAACGTAACGGGGATCGATTTCTCGATCAAGGGGATTGATTTGGCGCGAAAGCTCGCACGCGAGACGAACATCGACGCCCGATTCATCGAATCGAACATCTATGCGCTGCCGGAGAAGTTGTCAGAACAATTCGACATCGTGTTCACGTCCTACGGCGTGCTGTGCTGGCTTGTGGACATCAAAGCGTGGGGCAAGATCGTCGCGCAGTATCTCAAGCCCGGCGGGACGTTTTACATCGCTGAAGCGCATCCGTTTGCGCGCGTGTTCCCAATGGATGAGGACATCAAGGACGGATCAACCGAGCTGCGCCCATACTTCAATTACTTCCACGACCCGGCCGGCTTATATTGGCCCCCAAGCGCTGATTACGCGGACCAGACCGCAATGCTGACGGTGGGGGAACACTGCTGGCAGCACAGCACCAGCGATATCGTCAACGCGCTGATCGACGCGGGGTTGCGGATCGAATTCATGCATGAGTTTCCGTATTGCCCATGGAAGGTGACGGCGTTTTGCGAAGCCGTCGAGCAACTCAGTCCGTCACCCACGTATTACGGCTTGCCAAAAAGATTTCCGCCGCTGCCGCTCATGTTTTCGATCAAAGCAAGTAGCGCCGGTTCATCGACGGATTGAGAGAGAGCTCGAATGGCCAAGGATCTGGCGATCATTCTCAACAATGGCAGTATCAACTCCGCCGTCGCGACCGCGATCGCGGTGCAGAAGCATCGGCCGATCCTGCTGTGGGCTGAGCTTACTCCCACGCAGCAAGCCAGTTCGCGGCAGCGGGCGGCGTACGATATGCAGGTCGCGCACTTCAAGCCCTACCGCGAACACACCCTGCCAATGCCCTGGGCCGCGACGCTCGCGCCGCACGGGCAGCAGGGCGGACCGATCGCCGACCCGCGTCTACCGGCCGCGATCGCGCCGCAGATGCGCGAGCTGCTCCCACTGTTCGGCGCCGCCGCCCGATTCGCCGCGCATTACAACGCCGCCGCCATCTACTGCGGGTTTCGGGTTGGTGGAAGCGGTGAGGAACTTGCGCAAGCGACCGAGTACATTCAGATCTGGAACGAAATGCTGCAGCACCCGTGCAACATGGGTGAAATGGAGATCATTACGCCGCTGCTCGAGCTCGAACCGTGGCAAGTCGTCGATGCCGGCTTCCAAGTCAACGCGCCGTTCGATCGCACGTGGAGCTGCGGAGAAGAATCCAGCGAACCGTGCTGGGCATGTCGAGGATGCCGCGCGAGAGAGAGTTCGTTTCAACAAGCGGGGAAAGCTGATCCGATGAGAGTTGTGCGGAAACTCTAAGAGATTATCCACGAATGGACACGAATGAACACGAATAAGAGCTGAATTTATTCGTGTTCATTCGTGTCAATTCGTGGACAACTTTTTTACATCTGCTCCGGGTGTTCGATTCCGATCAGATCGAGTCCAAGCGCCAGCGTGCGCGCGACGAGCGCGGAGAGCGCGAGTCGACTTGATCTCGTCGATTCTTCGCTCTGCAACACGGGACAGTGCTCGAAGAACGCGTGATAGAGCGTCGCGAGGTCGTACAGATAATTTGTCAGCAGATGCGGTTTGAGTTCGCGCGCGACGGCGTCAATCACGTCTGAGATCCGCAAAATGTGCTTCGCAAGCGCCAATTCCTGCGGCGATTCGAGCTTCAACGTTTCGTATCTCGGTGTCGGATCGATTCCGCTCGCTCGTGCCTTTCGGAAGATGCCATGCACTCGGACATACGCGTTTTGCAGGTACGGCGCGGTGTTGCCGTCGAACGCGAGCATCTTGTTCCAGTCGAACACGTAATCGCTCGTTCGATCCTTTGAGATGTCGAAATACTTCACCGCGCCGATTCCGACAGCGTGAGCGACAGCTTGGCGCTGCGCATCGCTCAAGTCTGTCGATTTCTCCGCGACGATTTTCGCGGCGCGTTCTTCGGCTTCGTCGAGTAGCTCTTTCAGCTTCACCGTTTCGCCGCTGCGGGCTTTGAAGGGTTTGTTGTCTTCGCCCAGGATCGTGCCGAAGGCGGCGTGCTCTGCTGTCGCGTTTTCCAGCCAGCCGGCTTGTTTTGCGGTCCAGAAGACTTGCTGGAAGTGTTGCGATTGCCGCGCATCCACGAAGTACAACAGCCGCGTCGCGCGAAGCGATTGCGTCCGAAATTTCACCGCGGCGATATCGGTCGTGCCGTAGAGATAACCGCCATCCGCTTTTTGGATGATCAGCGGGCTTTCGTAACCCGGCACGGGCACGACGACGGCACCGTCGCTTACGACAGCCAGTCCTTCTTCGCGCAGCGCTTTGACGATGTCCGGCAGCATTGGGTTGTAGAACGATTCACCGCGCTCCAGCGGCTCGGACTGGATCGACGGATCCGCAAGTTGCACGTTTAGCTGTCGATAGACGTCGTAGCATGCTTCGAGCGTGACATCGCGCGCCTTTTCCCATGCGAGCCGCTCTTGCTCGTGCTCGCCGGGGTTCTGGATGAACGTCGTCACCAGTCGCGGGAGAACGGCGAGCGTTCGTTCGTCATACTTCGGATGTTTGACGCGAACAGTTTGCGCATCCGGATGATCGGTCACCGCCGACACGAACGCGTACGCGCGGCCCAGCCCTGCCAGCGTCAATTTGTTTTCCTTGAGGAACGGCAGGAAGTATTTCGTGCCATCCGGATCATCGACGATGAACCGCTGATGATGCGCGGCGATCTCCCGCACGACCTGCCCGAGCACCGCCGGGTCTTTTTGCTGCTGGCGATCCATCAGGTCATCGAGCACCTTGTGCTGGCCGGTTCGTTCGAACGATGCTTCGTACCACATCGCCAGGACGACTCGGCCGAACTGCGTGCCCCAATCGCCGAGGTGGTTTTGGCGGATGACATCGTCGCCTCGAAACGCCAGCACCCGGGCGATCGCGTCGCCGATGATCGTGCTGCGGATGTTGCCGACGTGCATTTCCTTGGCGATGTTCGGCGCGGAATAGTCGATCGCCACTCGTGTCGGCTTTGTGACTTTCTCGATACCCAACCGCTCATCGCCCGCGATCGCCTGAAGCTGTTTCGCCAACCACGCGGGCGAAAGCCGCACATTGATAAACCCCGGACCGGCGATGGTTGGTTTTTCATCCACCATGCCGTCTAAATTCAGTTTAGCGAGTATTTGTTCGGCCACCGCTCGGGGATTGGTTTTTTGAGGCAGTTTTTTCGCCAAGCCCATGGCGGCGTTGGATTGATAATCGCCGAATTTGTCATTTTGGCTCGGCGCGATGATCGGATCGGTCTCGATCCCGAACGCCTGCTGAATCGCGTCGCGAAAGGCGGTATCGAGTTGTGAAGCAATCGTTTGCATAGACAGGCGTTCTACGGCCGATAAATCAGTTCAGGTGCAATCTCGCTGTTATCGGCACTGAAACAATCGAGCGCGGCAGGCATATTACTTACGTGCGAAACGAACGCCAGTTACGGCGGTTGCGTGCCTACTATTCAAGCAACGCGGCAAGATGAAATCTGCCGGACGTTATTGGTCAATACGATCCGTCGTGCCGCAACAACGTAATGATATTGAGTTTGACCGCCTGATAGACCAGTTGTAGCTTTTAAGCATTGCACGGATGTATCCAGGGCGGTGGGTCGGTTCAGCTTAAGGAAATCATAGATGCGAATCTCTCGCGCCAAGTGGCTTTGGGCGGCGGTAATGTCCAGCGCACTGTTTGTTGCCGGGCCCATGCCCGAGCTGCTTGCACAGGATGCCAAGCTCGACCAGAAGGAGCATCTTCAGCAAGCACAGGTCGCCACGGTTGAACAGCTCAAGCACGAGGCGTTCAAAGCGCTGCGTGGCGGAAATTTCGACCGCAGCGATGAGCTGATCCGCGCGGCCGCCTCCATGTCGGCGGACGATCGGTCGCTCGCCCAGATGAGCGAGTGGATCGCGCAGTACAAACATCAACGCTCCGACTTCGTCGCCGAGCGCAAGCAGCAGTACGACAAGGTCGTCGCCGACGTGCACAAGTTGATCGACGGCGGAAAAGAAACCTTTGCGATCGATAAGGCCACCGAGGCTTACACCCTCAGCGACAACAAAGAGAATTTCAGCAAAGAGCCGTGGGTCGCCTCGCTCATGACGCGGGCGGCTCAACTGGCGCAGGGTTATGAAGCGAATGATGACTGGCTCAAATCTCGCCGCATCTGGTCCGAGATGGGAATCATGGAGCCGGCCAATCCGCAGTGGAAGGAAAAATTCAACGCCGCCCATCGTCGCGCACGTCTGCTCGCACTGTATGCGCCGGACGATTTCACCAAGTTATCCGAAGTCGATCTGAAAGATCGGCTCGAAGCCGACGCGCTGCTGAAGGGCCCGAGCACGCAGCCTGCGACCACGCAGCCGACGACCAAACCCCTGGCGGCTGACAACGATGAATTCAAGACCGATTGGCGTGACACGCTGAAAGGCGTCCGGCGCGACATGCTGGATGAAGCGCTCAGCGAAGCGAAGTCCAACTACTGGAAAGACGTCAACTATCGCACCATGCTCACCGGCGGGTTGAAGGGCGTGAAAGCGCTCATCACCACCAAGGGTTTGGAGAAGACGTTCCCGAGCCTGGCTGACGACGCGAAGCGCAACATGTTCGCTGCCAAGGTCGAACAGAACATGCAGATGGTCGCGAACCTTCAGCGGCCTGAAGACGAACAGCCCGCGGTTCGCCGCGTGATCAGCGATCTGCGGATCACCAATCGTCAGACTTTGCAACTGCCTGATGAAGTGCTGGTAAACGAATTCGCCGACGGTGCGTTCGCCGATCTCGACCAGTTCACCAATATGATCTGGCCCAGCGAAGTCGAAGAGTTCTACAAGACGACCAAGGGTGAGTTCGGCGGCGTCGGCATTCAGATTAATTCGGACGAAGAAGGAAATCTGAAAGTCGTCAGTCCGGTCGAAGACACGCCGGCCTACAAGCTGGGCGTGAAAGCCGGCGACATCATCACGCGCATCAACGGCAAGAACGCCAAGGGCATCACCACGACGCAGGCGGTGAAGAACATCACCGGCACGCCGGGGACCGAAGTGACG